>JACTVT010000055.1 GCA_014465955.1 Eubacterium sp.
TTACAAATAAAAAAATCGGTAAAAACATCTGGCAAACCTCATTTTACGACCACATAATCCGTGACAAAGACGATTATATAACAAAAATACAATATATAGAAAATAATCCTGCAAAATGGACAGAAGACAAATACTATCAAAACACAAAAACCGCTATGAACACAAAAATTTTAACCGCAAATGAAAATGACATAATCACCGCAGGTGAAATCATACGAAACGGCGGGCTGGTGGCGTTTCCGACCGAAACGGTATACGGCCTCGGTGCGAATGCTCTTGACGATAACGCCGTACGAAGCATCTACAAGGCAAAAGGCAGACCGAGTGACAATCCGCTGATTGTTCACATTGCCGAAAAAGACGACATAATTCCGCTCGTCAAAAAGGTTACACCCGAGGCACAGGCAGTTATTAACGCCTTTTTCCCCGCCCCGCTGACAATTATTCTGCCGAAAAGCGAAAAAGTCGGCGATGTTGTATCGGGCGGACTGGACACGGTTGCCGTGCGTATGCCCCAGAACGAAACGGCTCGTGCGCTGATTAAGGCGGCAGGCGTGCCCGTTGCCGCACCGAGTGCAAACACCTCGGGACTGCCGAGCCCTACCAAGGCAAAATACGTAATTGACGATATGATGGGCAAAATTGACGCAATTATCGACGGCGGCGACTGCGAATTCGGCGTTGAATCCACCGTTTTAACGCTTGCAGGCGACACACCCGTTATTCTGCGCCCCGGCGCCGTTACAAAAGAAATGCTTGAAAAAGTGCTCGGCAAGGTTGAAATTGCAAAAGCCGTTACCGAGGGTATGAAGCAGAACGAAACCGCACTCTCCCCGGGTATGAAATACAAGCACTACGCCCCGAAGGCACGAGTAATAATGGTGAATGCCTGCCGTGAAAAATACGAAAAATTTGTAAATATGCAGAAAAATGCATTTGCCCTGTGCTTTGAAGAAGACAATATAACCATTCCGAAAATCACGTTTGGCAGAGAAAACGATGATTTAAGCCAGGCACGTGAACTTTTTGACGCATTAAGGCGTGCAGATGAACTCGGCGCAAAAAAGGTTTACGCTCGAATTCCGCACAAAGACGGCGTTGGTCTTGCGGTTTACAACAGGCTTATCCGCGCGTGCGCCTTCAACATTCTTGACCTTGAAAAGCCGTTTTTAATCGGGCTTACGGGGCAGACGGGCGCAGGCAAAGGCTACGTCGGCAAAACACTTTGTGACCTCGGCTTTAACGTACTCGACACCGACTTATACGCCAAAAAAATCACCGAAAAGAATTCGCCCGTTTTTCCGATTTTACAGGAAAAATTCGGGAATGATATTATCATAAACGGCGAACTTAACCGAAAACTGCTCGCAGAAAGAGCATTTGAAAGCCCTGAAAAAACCGCCGTGCTGAACGGCATTATGCACCCCGCTATACTGGATATGTGCAGGGCAGACAGTGTTTTTCCCTGCGTGCTTGACGCTCCGCTTTTATTTGAATGCGGCGGCGATAAGCTTTGCACTGCGGTGCTTGCCGTGACTGCGCCGACCGAAATCCGCCTTGAGCGAATTATGAAGCGTGACGGCATTACAAAAGACGAGGCTCAGCTTCGTATGAACGCCCAAAAAGGCGAAGATTTTTACAGAAAAAACGCTGATTTTACCGTTATAAACGACGGCAGAGATATAACAAATCAAATTATAAACTTTATGGAGGAAAAACTATGAGCACAGCAAAAGAACTGCAGGATTTGCTTTTCAACAAAAAGCCGAACGCTGCAGCAGCACTCAGCGATGAGGAAATCAAAGTTGCAGACGATTTCTGCGAAGGTTACAAAGATTTTCTTTACAACTGCAAAACAGAGCGTGAAGTTGCAAAATGGGCAGAGGAAACTGCAAAAAAAGCAGGCTTCAAGCCGTTTGACCCGTTCGGCGAACCGCTTAAGGCAGGCGAAAAGGTTTATGTTGCAAACAGAGGCAAGGCAATTATGCTTTGCGTTAAGGGCACAAGAAGTATCAAAGACGGCGTTCGCATTTCAGCCGCTCACATTGACTCGCCGAGAGTGGATTTAAAGCAGTGCCCCGTTTATGAAGACAACGACATTGCTTATTTCAAAACGCATTATTACGGCGGCATCAAAAAATATCAGTGGGTGGCAATTCCGCTTTCACTGCACGGCAGAATCTGCAAAAACGACGGCACTTTTGTTGACGTTCGCATCGGCGAAGATGCAGGTGACCCGAAATTCTGCATTACCGATATTCTTCCCCACCTTGCAGACGAACAGTATTCCAGAAAACCAAATCAATTGGTAAAGGGCGAAGAACTCAACATTCTTATCGGTTCAAGACCGTTCAGAGATGACGAGGCAAGCGAAAAAACAAAACTCAACATTCTGAAACTGCTTTATGACAAATACGGCATTGTTGAGCGTGACTTTCTTTCAGCCGAACTTGAACTTGTGCCTGCTTTCACGGTTGATGATATCGGCTTTGACAGAAGTATGATAGGCGGCTACGGTCATGATGACAGAGTATGCGCTTACCCTGCATTTGAGGCAATTTTAAGCCTTGACTCTGCACCCGAATACACTGCAGTCACCGTGCTGACCGATAAAGAGGAAATCGGCTCTGACGGCAACACGGGTCTTAATTCAAGTTATATGAAATATTTTATCGAAGACCTTGCAAGACTTGAGGGCTGCGAGGGCAGAGACGTTATGCGCAACAGCAAATGCCTTTCAGCCGATGTTAACGCCTGCTTTGACCCGACATGGGCTTCTGCTTTTGAAAAAAACAACTGCAGTGTACTCAACGGCGGCGTGTGTGTAACAAAATACACGGGCGCAAGGGGCAAGAGCGGCACAAGCGACGCAAGCGCAGAATATGTTAGTTTTGTAAAAAGCCTGCTCGACAATAACGGCGTTATCTGGCAGAGCGGCGAACTCGGCAAGGTAGACGGCGGCGGCGGCGGAACTGTTGCAATGTACGTTGCAAACCTTGACATTGACACGATTGACGTTGGCGTTCCCGTACTTTCCATGCACGCACCGTATGAAGTAGTCAGCAAACTTGACGTTTATATGGCATACAAAGCATTCAAGGTATTTTTTGAAAAATAACAGACTTTGATAAATGGTCAGAACCACGCCGAAATTAAATCCGTTATGGTAATTACATTACTGTAGGGGTCGGCGATCTCACCTCTCGGCTCGGTCGGTGCTTCTGCTTCGCAAAGGTGTCCACCGGACACCCGCATCCCCGACGACCCGTATTATAATAACGTATATTAAAAAATGCAGGAATTTGATATTCCTGCATTCTCTTTTTATAATAACGGGCAGGCACAGAGACCTGCCCCTACTGTATTTTGTTATCTCAACATTATTTATAATTTGCGGTGCGTCGAGGACGCCGCACCCTACAGAGTTATATTAAAGTTTTATAGTAGGGGAGGAAGATTCCCCCGTAGTACGGGGGAAATGTCACGCAGTGACAAAGGGGGACGGCTGTGTACCAGTCTGTGCCCTCCCGTCAAGGGTCTCCGTGCCCTCCCGAAATATAATCAATCAAACCGAAATTATTCATCATTCATTTGAATTTGTAACATACCGCCATTCGATAACATCGCCGTTTTGGAGCGTATAACTGCTTGCAGGCTTTTTAATCAATTCACCGTTTACACGGTAAGTCCACCCGCTTGAGCCGCCGCAGTCCTTTTCATTCAGACCGCCGATGCCCTGAATATACGTTTTACGCTGATATTTCAGGCTGATGCCGTTTTCGTCACAAAGCACTTTCAGCACATCAAAAGCAGTTGCACCCTGCTCGGCGGTATACGCCTCATTTGAAAGCAGATAAGGCGCAATATCATAGCCGTAATTCACCGCATTTTCGCAGTTAATTGAAACCATAACGGTGATTTTTTGCGGTGCCGTATCCTCTTCCTGAATTATCTCGCCGCTGTTTGAACTGACTGTTTTATCATCTTCGGGGGCAGTTTCGCCGCTTTGCTGATTATTCTGATTGCCGTTTTCGGACTTCGCGGTGGTTTCTCTGTTTTCACTGACTTTCGGCTGATTTTCAGGCGCAGTTGTACTTTCCGGCTCAGGCTGTGCCTTTACAGTTGTCGGCTCTGTATTGACTTTTTCATTTTCAACTGATACGGTTACATTCACCGTCAACTGATTTGCCTGCGGCTGACTGTTAAATGCATATGTAAAATTAACAAAAATAAGCGCAGTCATTAAAACTGCAAAAACAATTCTCTTTTTCATACCTATTATATTAGCAAAATATATTGCCGTTGACAACATTTAATTTAAGTTATATAATTTTTTTGTACCAAGCAGGGCAATGCTGATGCCCTCCCGGGGAATGCGGCGAAAATCCGCAACAGCCTATAAAGGCAATAAACAGTAATCCAAACCGTGGTTAAAATTGGCTGATTTGCCCTTACTCTGTGTTAAAAATACTCGGAATATGACGCAAGACAACAGCGAAAACTTCATAAATTCGCTTTAATTCTGCATTTTGGGCAGGTTCGGTTTACTGTTTATTGCCTCCCTACTGTAAGTAACTACGAAATTCCAAGGCCACTCGGTTTTCGGGGAAGGCGGAAAATTAGGACAAGTTATATGAAGTCAGGATATCCGGTTTTGGTATAAAAAATTCTTAGGTTAGGTGAGAAACTATGAAAAAGATTTCAGCAATGCTCCTGACAATGATACTCGTTATGTCTGTATCCATGACGGTATTCGGAGCGACAAAAAGTGATACAGACAAAAAGGTGAGCACCTCGCTCGCATACATCAGTGCAGAGTGGGAAAACAACCCCACGGTTAATGAAAATCTTAAGGATTTTTACATTTTTACGTGCACAAATGCCGATATGAGCAAATATAAAAACGGATTTGCCGAATCGGTTAAAACTGCCGTGTCGGACAATACTCTGACCGCAGACAGTGCAGTTCTTGCCGTCGGTGCGCTTGCAAATCTCGGCTTTGATGTAACAAACTTCAACGGCACAAACCTTGTTGATTTGCTCAAAACCTTTGGTGCAGACAGTTTTTCAACCCCGTTTTCGCTTGTTTACGGCATAACACTTGCGGACAAACTCGGTGAAAATGAACTGAAAAACGTATATGCCGAAAAACTTGCAGGCTACTATGAAATCGGCAAAGGCACTGATTTCTGGGGCGGCTGGGGCACATCGGCAGACGACCTCAGCACACTGATTATCGGTCTTTCTTTCGCAAAAACTGACTACGAAGAAATCATAAGCGACGCCGTTAAACTGCTTGAAACGTATTACACGGCAGACGGCTACACAAACTACGGCGCAAACGCAGACTCTACCGCACTTGCGCTCGGCGCATATTCTGCCCTTGGTGACAAAGAAAAGGCAGACAGCGTTTACGATATGCTGATTGATAAATTTTATGACAAGGAAACAGGCGGTTTCAAGGCTGAATATGACCCGTATTATGCAACATCAGACGCAGTTTACGGCATTTCATTTTACAGAGCAATTGCCGACGAGGACAAAAACACACCACCGACAGAGCCGACAACAAAACCGTCTGCAAAGCCCGAAACAACGACTGCAAAAGCAGCACAGCAGACCGCAGATAAAAACACATCAAAAAAATCACCTGCAACAGGCGCATCAATCACCGCCGCAGGTTTTGCATTTGCACTCAGCGCAGTTACAGTTGCGGTTTCAAGGAAGAAAAAATAATAAAGCAAGGACCGATAATAATGTCGGTCCTTTTTTCATAAGGCACAAAAACCCTTAGCGGGAGGGCACGGAGACCCCCCTACTATAAAATCTTAATGTCACTTTTTACGGGCAATTCACGAATTGCCCGTAAAAAAATTGAATACTTTTTCATATATTTTCCGTTATATAAATGAAAGGAGGCGGGCAGGTGAGCAATTTAAACAAAGATGACGGCAGATTTGTTGAAGCCGCCGTTTTAAATCATTATGACGAAATATACCTTTTCATATTAAGACGGTGCGGCAGTGAAGAAAACGCAAAAGACATCTGCCAGAACACATTTATGAAACTTGCCTCGTCTGCCAAAACATACACCGAACAGGGCAAAATACGCGCCTACCTCTTTAAAATCGCAATCAACTGCTGCAATGATTACTACAGAAACGAAAAAAATCGCCTGCCTCTTTTCAGTGCTGAAAATCTTGCCGCAGAAAGCGAAAAAAGCCCGCCGCATATTGCCGAGGCAAAGGAAAAACAGGCACGTGTTATAAAAACACTTTCAAAACTGCCCCCCGCCCAGAAGGACATACTTCTTCTGCGCTACTGCCACGATATGAAGCCGCGCGAAATTGCCGCCTGCCTTTCAATACCTGTTGCAACAGTTAAAACACGGCTTAGCAGAGCCAAAAAATCTTTTATTAAGGAGTGGGAAAATGACTGACAGCGAACTGAAAAACCTTTTAAATTCAATCGGCACGGCTCCCGATTCAAAAAGCAAACAAAAAACGCTTGAAAAAGCACTTCAATGCGCCCGAAAAAGGGTTAAGCCGATACCGATGAAAGCCTTTATTTTAAATCAGATTCATTACATTAAACCACTGCACCCGGTTATGTGCCTGCTGCTGATGCTTGCAACGCCTGTGCTTGCCGCATTCTGCAACAAATTACAATTGATTCTGTTTATCAGCCTTTACGTGCCGCTGCTTTCGTGCATAACGGTGCCGCAGGTGATCAGCCAACTTAATTCAGGTATGATGGAACTTGAAAGTTCAACATTTTACAGTGCAGGCACTGTTTTGTCTGCACGGCTGGTTATTTACGGCATTACAAACTTCACCGCCGTTTTCCTGTCGGCAGTATTTACGGCAACCGTTTCGGGCAGTTTTATGTGGATTTTGCTTTTTGAAATCGCACTGTTTACGGCAAGTTCGCTGATTTCGCTTGCATTTTCGGTCATTATGCAAAATCAGTATTCCGCCGCCGCAGGAGCAGCAGTAAACACCATACTCGCAATCGGGCTTTATTCTGCTATGCAAAATGCAGTCAAATCTGCACTGAAAGCAGAGGAGATTCTGCATTTTACAAATTTTATAAACTATACTGCACTCGGCATAACCGCAGTATTAACAACCGTTCTGCTTGCAGGCGCCCTGTGGCTTTTGCGCAGAAATTATAATTTTAACGGAGAAATCTTATGGAAATTACACTCGTAAACATTTCAAAAAGTTATAAAAATACAAAAGCCGTGAGAGATGTAAATCTGACGCTTACAAACGGCATAACCGCCCTGCTCGGCGCAAACGGCAGCGGCAAAACAACCCTGCTGCGCATTATTACAACCGTGCTGAAACCCGACAGCGGCTCTGTTTTCTTTGAAGGCAGCAACATTATTGAAGACGGCGACGATTTTCGTGCCGTGCTCGGCTATCTGCCCCAAAATTTCGGCTACTATAAGGAATTCACCGCACTTGATTTTATGCTTTACCTGTCCTCGCTCAAAGGGCTTGACGGCAAAACGGCAATACAGAAAACAGATGAACTGCTTGAATTCACGGGTCTTACCGACGTGAAAAAGAAAAAAATCAAAACCTTTTCGGGCGGAATGATTCAAAGGCTTGGTATTGCGCAGGCTCTGCTCAATGACCCCGAAGTGCTTGTGCTCGACGAGCCGACCTCGGGGCTTGACCCAAAAGAGCGAATCCGTTTCAGAAAACTGCTTGAAAAAATTTCAAAAGACAAAATTATCATCTATTCAACGCATATTATTTCGGATATTTCCGAAATCGCAAACCGCGTTCTGCTTATGAACGAAGGCGTTATTGCCGAGGATACAACTGTTGATAAAATCAGCGACCTTTGCATTAAATATTTCGGTGAGGGGAGCGAACTTGATGGTTAAATACGAACTGAAAAAGTTATTTTCAAACAAATTTGTTGCCGTATCATTTATTCTGATTGCACTGATTGTTGCAGGCACGGCAATCTATTCCTTTTCACTTTACAAAAATAACTCCTGCTCTACACCCTACATACTGCTGAAAAAAGGCGTTCTGCCCGATACAACCGTAACGACAGACAACGTGAAGGACCTTATGGCACGTTATGACGAAATTATTCAGAATGACGATAATTACGCCGTTTTTGATGATACTTCAAACAGACGGCACAATATGTCCCTTCACGGAAAATACAGTAAAAGAATATTTGAATTAACCGACAAAACATCGCTCACGCCCGAGGAAGAGGAAGAACTGAATTTTCTTTACACATATGAAATCAACGACGAAATGTATCCCGAATTTTCGGCACTCGAATATATGCTTTCGGATTTCACATCAAAGCATCAGAATTTTAACCCCGAATTATACAAGGGCACAATATGGGACAATTCCGATTTCCCGATGGGCTCTGATGAATCGGGTCTGATTTATACAGAAGGCTACGACGTAAGAGATGCTTATCAGGTTGAAAACGGCATAACCTACGGCAGAAATTTCGGCTGGCGTGAACTTATGGACACGGGCTCATTTGCAGTTGCGCTGATTCTTGCCGTTGCCGCCGCAATCGGCGCCGTTATCATTTTTACAGGCGAATACACGGGCAAAACAGACATGCTGATTATGTCCTGCTCAAAGGGCAAACGCAAAATTGTGAAAGCAAAACTGCTTGCAGGCTGGCTGTTTTCGGTTATCATAACGGTTTACTATTTTGCCGTTACGCTTCTTATGTTTGGATGCCTGTTTTCGCTTGACGGTATAAATACATCTTCGCAAACCTTTATCGGCGGCAGAATTTTAACTTACGGCGAGGCGTTTCTTCTGATGTTTTTCTGCACGATTGCCTGCATAAGCGCAATTATGATTACCGCACTTGCAGTAGCCTCATTCTGCACAAAAACAATGCCGTCAATCCTGCTTATTTTCATAATCACGCTTCTGCCTTTTATCATCGACTTTGCAGTTTATATTCCGAACGATACCGTAAGAAACATACTTTACCTGCTTCCGCCTAATGCAATTCTGCTTGATTTCGGCTACAGCCATTTCTGGCTGATCGGCAAAAACACGATTATTGAATCGCACGTTTATATTATCCCTGTTGCATTAATTCAGACGCTGATATTTGCTCCACTAATGAATATCGGGTGGAAAAAGCATAAAATCCTGAATTAACGGGGGTGAATTTATGCTGAAATCAGAACTGAAAAAACTTTTTAAAAGCCGTTATATAATTGTAACTTTAATTCTGACCGCCGCCGTTATTTTCGGCTTTGCCGCCTATACACATTCGCTTTATGAAAGCCAAAAATATTACGCAATTGAAAGCGTTTTGCTTGACAGCAGAAAATTCACGCCGATAACCGTTACAAAAGACAACATTGAAAGCCTTGAAAACAGGCTGGCAGAACTTGAAGAAGATACAGACGAGTATCAAATTTTAAACTATGTAACTCAAAACTGGCGGTGGACGGAATACTGCACCACGCTTGATTATTTTGCAAACTATAAGGGCGTTTTTACAAAATCAACAGACGGACTGCCGCCTCAGCAAAAGTGTGAATATGAAAGGGATGTGACACGCATTGAAAACGGCATAACGTACGCATCTTCTTTTGGCTGGAGCGAAATGCTCAAATCGGGCACGGCGGTTCTGCCCGTAATTATTTTTCTGATAATTATTCTTGCCGCCGCTGAACTCACAAGCAACGAGCACGAAACGGGTATGTATCAACTGATGATAAGCAGCAAAAACGGGCGTAATAAAATTATCAGAACAAAAACAGGCGCGCTGGTGCTGTTTTCAGTCATTCTTTCAATGATGTACGGCATTGCACTGCTGATTTCATTTTCTGCATTTTTCACATTAAGCGGCTCAAAAGCCGATTCGGCAATGGTGCTTTTCGGCAGGGTGCTCACCTTTAATCAGTGCTTTATAATTATGATGATAATGCTGACTGTTTCGGCCGCCGCATCGGCACTTGCCGCTTTAGGCATATCGTGCCTGTGCAGAAAAAATATCAATGCCTGCGGCATAAATATTATGATACTGCTGCTTGCGCTGATTTTCGGGCATTTCTTTAATTTCATCAGCGATAATATGAACGGCTTTACGCAGTCACTGCCCGTCAATATTCCGCTGATAGATTACGGCATCGCCGAATATCGGGAATACACAAGGGACAGCGTTATACTCGGCGCATACAATATCCTCGCACCGTTTATACCGATGTGCATTATAACCGCCGCCCTCTCCCTGCCCGTAATCCTGAAAAATTGGGTCAAAACAGTAAAATAATAAAATAAAAACACGGGAGGGCACAGAGACCCACCCGATGTAATGAATAATGAATGATGAAAAATGAATAATTTCGGTTTGGTTGATTATACGGGCGGATGATATCCGCCCCTACGATGGCGTTATTGTAACACCGTAGGGGCAGGTCTCTGTGCCTGCCCGTTATTGTTATTTTTTTGATTGGTGGATTTTTTTGTTAGACAAGACAGAGGGAAAATTTCGCCGACGGGAGCATACGTGCTGTATGTGACCGAGCGGAATTTTGCCGATAACGCAGTAATACGGATTGCGGTGCCCAAAATTTATTATCGCACGTAAATGTGCTCATAAATTTTGACCGCTGCAAATTCTTATTTCTCCCTGCCTCCCGCACTGCGGGCGGTCGAAAACGAATCGGAAAAAGACACAATCAAAATCACTTACAAAACTTATGATTGCCTATAACCGTCAACACCGGTCTCGAATGCATAAAACTGTTGGTGGTTTTTGAAGCATTGTAATAATAAATCGCGCCGCCTGTAGGATCCCAGCCGTTGAGCGCATCCGTGGCGGCTTTTTTTGCGCTTTCTGCAACGGGCTGATACCAGTTGCTGTCGTTCACACAGGAAAATGCACCGTTCTGATAAACCACACCGCTGATTGAATCGGGAAAAGACGGGTGCGCAACACGGTTTAAAATAACTGCGCCGACAGCAACCTGACCCTCATAACTCTCGCCCCTTGCCTCTGCCGAAATAACCTTGCCGAGAAGTTCAACATCTGCATTGGAATAAGTTGTGGAATTAGAACTGCTGCCGCCGAGACCGAGATAAAGCAGTGTGTTTTTGCCTGCAATGCCGTCTGCCGTAATACCTACACTTTTCTGAAATTTTTTCACGGCGCTTTGCGTCTGACTGCCGTAAATACCATCTACACTGCCGCTGTAAAAGCCAAGTTCACGCAGTTTTTTCTGAATACTTTTAACTTCATTGCCTGTTGAGCCGTACTTTGAAAGCGCATAAACGGAATCACGGTTGTGATTTTCAACAATATTGTAAACGGCATAGCCCGACACGCCTGCACCGACAATGATTGCAAACGAAATCAGGAAAATATAAAAATTACGAAAAGCCTTATAAACTGTCATAAAGAACACCTCTAACCGAAAAATTGAAGCAGATACGTAATTGCCACGCCTGCGCCTGCGCAGAGCACGCACTGCAGGGCGATATACGCCGCCTGCTTTTTTGAACGCCTGCACTTCGGCGGTTTAACTGCCGTTTTCGAAACAAATTCTGCTTCCTTTTTTAATTTTGCCCTGTCTTCTTTGCTGTATTCAGGCTTAACGAAAAAAATTATTTTTTCAAAATACGGATTTTCCGTGTTCGTAACCTCTAATACCTGCCTGTTTACACCTTTTATCATTGTAACAATCCTTTCAATTTTTATAATTTCACGGGAGGGCACAGAGACCCTCCATTAATAATTTATTTAATTTTACGGGAGGGCACGGAGACCCTCCCCTACTGCTATTTTTTGGTTGCTTTGTAGGGGCAGGTCTCTGCGCCTGCCCGTTATTTAAACAACAACGACGTTGAAACACATCACACCAAAAATCAATTTTTATACAAATAGTCTTGTATTTTCCTGCCTGAAATATTCAATTTTTTCAAAATTCATTTTTGGTGAAAATTACATCAAAATAATACTTGACAAGGTTTTACGATAACAATTTGTATATTGAACAGTAATGTTAAAATTGTGGAAAACTATGTGGAAAATGTTTAAAACCCAATGCAAATATGGCTTATTTTGGGGATTTTTCACTGTTGAAAAGTCAAAAAGGGCAAGTTTTCCTAACTTTACACATAGTTTTCAACAATTTGTAAAGTTACAAATTATTACAAAAATTTTTGTCTATTATGCTATTTTTTATTTTGCACTTGACAAGGTTGAAACCAACTGGAGATAAAAGGTTTTGGAAGGCAAAATTTCCCTGATACTTGTTCAAAAGCCTCGGAATACGACAGTATTCCTGCATTTTTGAACTGCGTCTGAGAAAAATTTTTTGCCTGACAAAACTGCTTCGCACCTGAAATGAAATATTTTTGATGAGAGACAAGGCAAAAAGCACAGTCAAACTATCGTTTGGCGAGCATTTTTAACGCAGTATATCGCAAAAATATTTCATTATCAGGCTTTAATTCTCTAGTTGGCTTCAACCGAGATTTATGGTATAATTTATTAAGAAAAACAGAGGAGAAATTATACAGATAATGATAATTGAAGAAAAAAACGGAGATATAATTTTAAAAAACGTAAAATGCCTGAGCCTGCCGCTGACGCTTGACTGCGGCGAATGCTTTCGCTGGGAGGAAGAAACCGACGGCTCGTGGAGCGGTGTTGCATTCGGCAGATTTCTTAATATAAAAAACACCGCCGAGGGTGAATTTCTGCTGAAAAACACCACAAGGCAGGATTTTGACACGATATGGTACAATTATTTTGATTTCGGCAGGGATTACGAGGCAATCTGCGAAAGACTTAAGCAGGACAGTCTGCTTTCGGAAACGATAGACAGATACTACGGCATACGAATTTTAAATCAGGACCCATGGGAGGCACTTTTCTCATTTGTAATCAGCCAGCAGAATAACATTAAACGCATTAAAGGCATTATAAAACGCCTGTGCGATACATACGGCGAGGAAATCTGCGAGGGTTGGCACAGTTTTCCGACTGCTGAAACCCTTTCAAAACGCAGTGTCGAAGATTTTGAAAAACTCGGCGCAGGATACCGTGCAAAATACCTGAAAAAACTTGCCGACGATGTGGCTTCAGGTCAGATTGACCTTAAAAAAATCAAAGCAATGCCTCTTGAAAATGCAAAAGCCGCACTGCTCAGCATCTACGGCGTGGGCATTAAGGTTGCAAACTGCGCCCTGCTTTTCGGCTTTCAGTTTGTGGAATGCTTTCCCGTTGATGTGTGGATGAAGCGTGTGCTTGAATACTACCCGAACGGCCTGCCCGAATGTTTTAAAGGCTATGAGGGAATCGCCCAGCAGTATTTATTCCATTGGGCAAGAAATAATTTGAAATAACGAATCCCTCCACCACCTGCGGTGGTCCCCCTCCCTTTAACAAGGGAGGCAAATTGGGAAAAGGCCCCCTTGTTAAAGGGGGCTGTCACGAAGTGACTGGGGGATTCCAACCTAAAGGAACTTAAACTATGCAAAAACTATTCATTACCGACCAAATCATAGACAATACCATTATATTAAATGATGACCAATCACGCCATATTGCAAAAAGCCTGCGGATGAAAACGGGCGATATGCTTATGGTTTGCGACGGCGCAGGCACGGATTACGGCTGTATGATTGACGAAATCACGAAAGACAGCGTGGTGCTTTCCGTCTGCTACAAACAGGCAAGCAAAAGCGAGCCGAGCGTGCAGGTATCGCTCTATCAGGGTGTACCGAAAGGCGACAAAATGGAAGACATCATTCAAAAATGCACCGAACTCGGGATAAGCAGAATCACGCCCGTTTTGACAAAGCGCAGTGTGAGCCGTCCGAACGAAAAACAGGCAGAAAAAAAGCGTGCACGGTATCAGAAAATTGCGCTTGAAGCCGCCCAGCAGAGCGGCCGCGGCATTGTGCCCGAAATCGGCAGTATGACAGGCTTTAAAGAGGCAGTAAAAAACTGCACCGCCGACGTGAAAATAGTGTTTTACGAGGGCGGCGGAAAGAGCATAAAAAGCATTGTTGAGCAAAATAAAAACGCCTCCTCCTTTGCAATTTTCATAGGCCCTGAGGGCGGTTTTGAAAAGGAAGAGGTTGATGAAATTTTAAATATCGGCGGCATAAACGCCACGCTCGGCGCACGCATTCTGCGCACCCAGACCGCCCCCGTGGCGGGGCTAACAGCCATAATGCTGCTGACCGGGAATTTGGAATAATTTTTTATTACACTATAAAGACTGATAATATTTATCTTCAGTCCATTTTGCAGGATTATTTTCGATATATTGCGCTTTTGTTATATAATCGTCTTCATCACGGATAATGTGGTCGTAAAATGAGGTTTGCCAGATGTTTTTACCGATTTTTTTATTTGTAA
>JACTVT010000078.1 GCA_014465955.1 Eubacterium sp.
TGTCATCGACTGCAATTATACTGCTTGCGCTTG
Organism: Eubacterium sp.; assembly: GCA_014465955.1. Lineage (GTDB taxonomy): Bacteria > Bacillota > Clostridia > Oscillospirales > Acutalibacteraceae > Eubacterium_R. Next base: position 34 of record JACTVT010000078.1, read on the forward strand.
CAGTTTCGGCAATCACAGTCGGTACGGCTTTAATAATCCGCTCTCATATCAAGTCAAAAAAGTCAGATGACATTGAAGAAACCGCCGAAGATGATACACCTGAAAATGAAATAATTGAAGAAGACCCAACCGCCGACCATATGCGCAAAATCAATCTCGGCAAAGACCTCTTCGATTACAATCTGGACGATCTGGAGGAATGAAACAGATATATAAATCCGCTTGCAACAGAATTATGTTTATGATAAAATTAAACACAGTAATAATTTAATAATTTTAAATAATATATTCAAATAATTAATCGGGAAGTTAAAAATGCTATTTCATATTTTTAATCGTTTTACAAATATACAGCAGTATATTGCAATTGCATCTATAGCGGCATTTGTAATTTGTTTTGTAATGCTGAAATTAAAATTACCATTCCTGCCGAAAGATAAAGGCAGAGCATTTGCAGTTAACGGCGAAGTGTCAAAAGGAAAAATAAGAGGCGTAGGCATAATTATGATAGGCACATTTGTGCTTTGCTCTGTTTTTCTGTTACCTGTTACCAAAGAATTTGTATTCTATGATATATTAATCTTTTTGGAAATGCTGAGCGGTTATCTTGATGATGCATCTGATAAACCGTGGTCGGATTATAAAAAAGGATTTATTGATTTAATCATCTGCGTTTTAATTTCCGTAGTTTTTGTTTATAACAACTCTACTGCAATTATGATTTTCAATTATGAAATCTATGTGCCTCCTGTTTTATTTGCTGTGCTTTCAACTATTTTGCTTTGGATTGGAATTAACGTTACTAATTGTTCCGACGGCGTAGACGGATTATGCGGTTCATTAAGTATAATATCTCTGCTGAGCATTTCTTTAATATTTTTCAATCAAATCGGGGAACAATATGCTGTTTATGGCTTTATTATGATTGGGGTTTTAATTGCATATTTATGCTTTAACACAAGCCCCAGCTCGCAGCTTATGGGAGACGCAGGTTCAAGACCTATCGGTATATTGATTGTATTATTGATTTTAAAATCAGCACATCCTTTGAGTTATTTATTATTATCCGCAGTATTGATCGTTGACGGTATTGCCGGGCTGATTAAAATCTTCCTTAAAAGATTTCTGAAAATAGAAGTGTTGAAAAACATTCGTACTCCCATTCACGATGAGATGAGAAAAAATCACGGTTGGTCCGATACACAGGTTTTGGTTAGATTTTGTATCATTCAGTTGTTTATATCAGCTGTTGCATATGTAATTTGTAGATAAAATAGGACAAATTTAAAAGTCACATATGTTGAAGCCAATATAAAATCTTTCGTTATATTGCACAGGTTTAGCGTGCCTTTTTGAATATGTTTACGCAATATGACTTAATAATGCTAATGCCGTTTTAATTAACATTGAAAACAGCAATCTTGGCGGATATCTTTAATACCTTTGTGATTCTGCATCCCGCCGCTTAAAACAAGAAAACCGCCCCGATAGGGAGCGGCTTTTGTAATTTATAACGATTATCTCTTTGAGAACTGTCGGAACGTTAAGAAAACAGTTCGGTGAACTGTTT
>JACTVT010000012.1 GCA_014465955.1 Eubacterium sp.
TGTACCTTTCTCCCAAATTTTTTCGGTTTACACCTCAAAATTTGGAGTTCGTTTCGAATCCATTTGTATGAAAAAAAGAAGAAGTGAAAAATCACTCCTTCTTTTTTTGGCGCAGAGGGTGGGATTCGAACCCACGCGCCCTTTCGGACAAACGGTTTTCAAGACCGCCTCGTTATGACCACTTCGATACCTCTGCTTAACTGCTTGAATATATTATCATATCACTTTCTAATTGTCAAGTGTTTTTTTAACAAAAAAACCACGGTGCTTTTTTCACCGTGGCATAGCATATCGGGTCATTAGCCTTCCTGCTGTCTTTTTGCAAAACATTCACTGCAATATACAGGTCTGTCATCTCTCGGAAGGAAAGGAACTTTGCATTCTGCTCCGCATTCAGCACAAACAGCATCGTGCATTTCTCTTGGTGCTCTTGCAGCTGCTTTTTTTGCATCGCGGCAGGCTTTACATCTCTGCGGCTCATTTACAAAGCCTTTTTCAGCGTAGAACTCCTGCTCACCGGCGGTGAAAACAAATTCATTTCCGCAATCCTTGCAAACTAAAGTTTTGTCTTCGTACATAATTATACCTCATAAAAATTTTTTGACTCAGAAGGAAACCTCTTTAAGTTTCTTTCGGATTCGCTGCAAAGCATTATCAATCGCTTTTGGTGATTTACCGAGTCTTTCGCCAATTTCGCTGTAACTGCATCCAACCATATGTAATCTTAATACGCTGTTTTCAAATTTGGAAAGATTATTTCTGAGCAGATTAGTCAGTAAGGATACGCTTTCTTGTGCAAGGAAAGAATCTTCGGCACTTATGTACGCTGAACTGTTTCCGACAAATTCTTCCTCAAGTGGAACAACATCTTTGTCGGGAATATCTTTTTTTCTGTTCAACTTCCTCAGCGCCGTTTGAATAGAATTGCTAATACAAGTAAAGCAGTAAGTGCTGAATTTAGCACCCTTTGAGTTGTCATAGGATTTAATTGCCGCCAAAAGCCCTATCATACCTTCCTGAATAAGATCATCCTTATCAAGCGGGGTGTGAAGATATTTAACAGCAACAGCCTCTACTGCGCTTCTGTATTTTTTGATAATAAGGTTGACGGCCTCATTATCTCCTTCTTTTGCCAGTGAAAGAATCTCGTTATCGGTTTTATTGCTAAACTTGTCCATAATTCCTCCACATATTATCATAATATATCAAAAATATTATATAGTCAAGACATTTTTATTAATTTTGTTAAAAATATTTATACATTAAAGCGGAATTCAACAATGTCTCCGTCTTTCATAACGTATTCTTTACCCTCGCTGCGAACAAGTCCTTTTTCCTTGCAGGCAGCCATACTTCCGTTTTCAGCAAGATCATCAAAAGCAACAATCTCTGCTCTGATAAATCCACGCTCAAAGTCGGTGTGAATTTTTCCTGCAGCCTGCGGTGCTTTTGTGCCTTTTTTGATTGTCCACGCACGAACTTCTTTTTTTCCTGCTGTCAGGAAGGAAATCAGTCCGAGCAAAGAATAACTTTTCTTAATCAGTCTGTCAAGGCCACTCTTTTCAAGCCCCATATCGGCAAGGAAAATTTCTTTTTCATCTTCCTCAAGCGTTGCAATCTCTGCCTCCATTTCAGCACAGATAGGCAGCGTTTCGGCACCTTCTTCTGCTGCAATTTCTTTAACGATATTAAAGTTTTTGTTGTCGTCAATACCGTTTGCAAAATCATCCTCGCTCATATTGCAGGCGTAAATAACAGGTTTGATTGTGAGCAGGGAAACCTCTTTAAGGTATTCAGCCTCATCATCGCTTATTTCAACGCTTCTTGCAGTTTTGCCGTTTTCCATTTCGCCGTAAAGTCTTTCAAGAAAAGCAACTTCGCCTGCAAGTGTTTTGTCGCCCTTCATAGCCTTTTTTCTGCTATCAATTCTTCTTGCAAGTATGTCAAGGTCTGATAAAATCAGTTCAAGATTGATTGTTTCAATATCTCTTGCAGGGTCAATAGATCCGTCAACGTGTGTTATATCGTCGTTTTCAAAGCATCTTACCACGTGAATAACAGAGTCAACCTCTCTTATGTGGCTTAAAAATTTGTTGCCGAGTCCTTCACCTTTTGATGCGCCTTTAACAAGACCTGCTATATCAACAAATTCAATAGTTGCAGGCGTAAATTTGTCAGGCTCATACATTTCTGCAAGTTTGTCAAGCCTTTCATCAGGCACGCAAACCATGCCTACATTCGGCTCAATTGTGCAGAAAGGGTAGTTGGCGCTCTGCGCTCCTGCATTTGTTATAGCGTTAAATAATGTGCTCTTTCCCACATTGGGAAGTCCTACAATACCAAGTTTCATTTCAGTTCTCCTTATGCATAAACATAAATTTAATCATCACTAAGTATATAACATTAATTCAGATTTGACAAGCAGAAAATATTTTTAATATTGTTCTTGACTTTATATTATAATAAGACTAAAATATTATGTAATATTTCTATGGATATAGAATTACTTTATTTGATTGGAGAGGATATTATGCAGTTAAACGGTTCACAAATCGTTCTTGAAGTTCTTAAAGAACAGGGCGTAGATACTATTTTCGGCTACCCCGGCGGAACAATTCTTAATATTTTTGATGAACTATATAAATACGGAGATACTTTTAATCATATCCTTACTGCACATGAGCAGGGTGCTGCCCACGCAGCAGACGGTTATGCAAGGGCAACAGGCAAGGTGGGTGTCTGCTTTGCAACATCAGGCCCCGGTGCAACCAATCTTGTAACAGGTATAGCAACGGCTTATATGGATTCTATTCCCGTAGTTGCGATTACCTGCAATTATGCAACGTCAGGTCTCGGCAGAGATTCCTTTCAGGAAGTAGATATTACAGGCGTAACAATGCCTATTACAAAGCATAACTTTATGGTTAAGGATATTAATGACCTTGCGCCTATAATCCGCCGTGCGTTCAGAATTGCACAGAGCGGCAGAAAAGGTCCTGTTCTTGTTGATATTCCGAAGGATATTACTGCACTTACCTGCGAATATATTAAAGAAGAAAAGGTTCAGCCCGAGCCGTTTAAACTTCCGAAAGACCATTGCGTTGAAAGAGCAGTTGAACTTTTGAAATCAGCCAAAAAGCCGATTATTTATGCAGGCGGCGGTGCAATTCTTTCAGATGCAGGCAAGCAGCTTGTTGAATTTGCAGAAAAAATTGATGCACCTGTTGTTTCAAGCCTTATGGGTCTCGGCTCATTCCCGAATGGTCATCCGCTTCATCTTGGCTTGATTGGTATGCACGGCCATTTTGAGTGCAATAAGGCTGCGCACGACTGTGATGTTCTTATCGTTTGCGGTGCAAGATTTTCAGACCGTGTTGCAGGCAACAGAGCAAAGTTTGCCCCGAATGCAGAAATTTTACATATTGATATTGATGCTGCCGAGATGGACAAGAATGTATTTTCAAATTATCACTTAAAAGGCGATCTTGCCGCAGTTCTTCCTGTTCTTACCGAAAAGTTGCCTCAACTTGATCACAGTGAGTGGAAAAAGGAAATTGACGGCTTTAAACGCCCGTTTGTTCAACTTCAAATCGGTGATTATGTAAATCCGCAGACTCTTATTGAAAAGATTGATGATGCTACAGACGATAATGCAATTATTGTTACAGACGTTGGTCAGCATCAGTTATGGGCTGCTCAGTTCTATAAATTCAAGCAGCCGAGAACACTTCTTTCTTCAGGCGGTCTCGGCACGATGGGTTATTCAATGGGCGCTTCAATGGGCGGTCAGGTAGGATGCCCCGATAAGCAGGTAGTTATGTTTGCAGGTGACGGCGGTTTTCATATGAATCTTTCCGAACTTGCAACGATGGCATCATATAATATTCCTGTTAAAATGTTTATTATGAATAATACCGTGCTCGGTATGGTTCGTCAGTGGCAGAAACTGTTTTATGAAAATCGTTTTTCCGATACAGATCCGCACAGAAAAACAGACTTTGTTAAGGTTGCTGAGGCTTTCGGCGTTAAAGGTCTCAGAATTAATACAAATGACGATATTGATGCTGTTCTTAAAGAGGCATTCAGTTATGACGGTCCTGTTCTTGTTGACTGCCGTATCAGTCCCGATTCAAATGTTCTGCCTATGATTCCTCCCGGAGGAGCACATACAGACATAATCGAAAAGTTCAATTAAGGAGGATACCGAAATGAAAGAAAAATTAGTTTTATCAGTTCTTACCGATAATGAAAGCGGTGTTCTTCAGAGAGTGGCTTCTCTTTTCTCAAGAAGAGGCTATAACATTTCTTCACTTACCGTAAGTGAAACAGAAGACCCGAAATTTTCACGAATGACTATTGAAACAAGCACTGAAAGAGAGAATTTCAGGCAGATCAAGCGCCAACTTTTAAAACTTGAAATTGTAAAAAAAGTTTCCGAACTTACGGAAGAGAATTCTGTTTCATCAGAACTTTTGCTCGTTAAGGTATGTGCAAAAGGTATTCCGCAGAAAAATGATTTGCTTGCTTTCAATATTAAATACGGCGCAAGAGTGCTTGATGTTTCGCTTGAAACAATCACACTTGAATTTACGGGCGCAGGTGACACAATTGATGAATTTATTGATTATCTTGAAAATAATTTCGGCATCGTCGAACTTGCAAGAACCGGTATAACATCACTCCAGCGCGGAGAGGGCAGTTTTACCGAAGACATTTAATTTATTATTAATACATATTTATAATAGGAGTTACTTATTATGGGAATGACAATGACACAAAAAATCCTTGCAGACCATGCAGGACTTGAAAGTGTTGTCCCCGGTCAGTTGATTGAGGCAAAACTTGATATGGTTCTCGGCAATGATGTTACTTCGCCCGTTGCTATTAATGAAATGGGCAAGTTCGGCAAGGATTCAATATTTGATAAAACAAGAATTTCACTTGTTATGGATCATTTTACACCAAACAAGGATATTCAGTCGGCAGAAAACTGCAAGCAGGTAAGAGAGTTTGCCAAAAAGCATTCTATCCTGCATTACTATGATGTCGGCAATATGGGCATTGAGCATGCTCTTCTGCCCGAAAAAGGCATTGTAACCTGCGGCGACTGCATTATCGGCGCAGACAGTCATACCTGTACTTACGGTGCACTCGGTGCATTTTCAACGGGCGTTGGCTCAACCGATATGGCAGCAGGTATGATTTCAGGCAAGGCTTGGTTCAAAGTTCCGTCGGCAATCAAGGTTGTCGTAACAGGCGAAAAGCCGCAATATATAAGCGGTAAAGATGTTATCCTTAATATTATCGGCAGAATCGGTGTTGACGGTGCGCTTTACAGAAGCCTTGAGTTCACGGGCGACGGTATCAGAAATCTTTCTATGGATGACAGGCTTACAATTGCCAATATGGCTATTGAGTGCGGCGCTAAAAACGGTATTTTCCCTGTTGATGATGTTACACTTGAATATGTAAACGGCAGATCACTTCGTGATTATAAGGTTTATGAGGCTGATGATGATGCTGAATATGACGAGGAAATTGTTGTTGACCTGTCAACACTCAAATCTACAGTCGCTTTTCCGCATCTTCCCGAAAATACAAAAACGATTGATGAAATTCCCGAAATCAAAATTGATCAGGTTGTTATCGGTTCGTGTACAAACGGCAGAATGGAGGATATGCGTACCGCTGCTTCAATTATTAAAGGTCATAAGATTGCAGACGGCGTTCGCACAATTATAATTCCTGCCACTCAGCAGATTTATCTTGACTGTATCAAAGAAGGACTTACAGAGATTTTTGTTGAAGCAGGCGCAATTGTTTCAACACCTACCTGCGGTCCGTGCCTCGGCGGTCATATGGGTATTCTTGCCAAGGGCGAAAGAGCCGTTTCAACTTCAAACAGAAACTTTGTCGGCAGAATGGGTCACACAGAGTCTGAAATTTATCTTGCTTCTCCTGCTGTAGCCGCTGCTTCTGCTGTTAAAGGTTATATAGCAGACCCTGCTGAACTGGAGGACTAAATTATGAATATTGCTAAAGGAAAAGTACATAAATTCGGTGATAATGTAGATACAGACGTTATCATTCCTGCTCGTTACCTTAATAAGAGTGACGAGGCTTGGCTTGCTTCTCATTGTATGGAGGATATTGACAAGGAATTTGTAAATAAAGTTCAGGCAGGCGATATCATGGTTGCCGAAGCAAATTTCGGCTGCGGCTCTTCAAGAGAGCATGCACCGATTGCCATTAAAGCAAGCGGCATCTCCTGCGTAATCGCATCAACCTTTGCCCGTATTTTTTACAGAAATGCAATCAATATCGGTCTTGCAATCCTTGAATGTGACGAGGCTGCAAAAGATATTAAAGACGGTGACGAGGTAAGCGTTGATTTTGACAGCGGCGTAATTACAAATATCACAACAGGCAAAACATATCAGGCTCAGCCGTTCCCTGAATTCATTCAAAACATAATTTCTAAAGGGGGACTTATGAAATCTATCGGCTGATTTCATATACTTGCAATGCACTTGGTTATTAATAAAGAACTGCTCAGCAAATGCGGCGGCGGTTCAGATGAATATTGGTTTTCATATAAAGATTATACAGTAAAAAATATCAATCAGTTCAATACCGATGATAAGCCTGACGATGTAGGTCAGACTGCTTATTTCGTTTCAATCGGAATTATTCCGTTCGTTTCTGTTTCAAATGAAGAAATTATGAGAAATTTCGTTAAAGAAAAAGGCTCAAAGAAATTGAATAACATTCTGAATGATGTTACGAGCGAAAATTTCATTGAAACGTTCTGGAAGTATTTTAATGCTTATCCCGAACTTAAAGACGGTATTGAGGAATTTGCCCATGATTATATCATCGGCAAGGTTCAGTACTGGTGTAATGAAAACAATATTGATTTTACACTTGATTTATAATAATAAATTTTGTACGGGAGGGCTTTCGTGCCCTCCCGTTTTCTGTTTTACGGACCGATGTGGTCATCGCTTCCTACAGTATTGCGATAGTGCTATCGTAGGGCGGAGTGCCCTCACCCCGCCGCAGAGTAGGGCAAGGCCTCTGTGTCCTCTCGTTTTTTATTTTTTCAATTTTTCCTGCAACATTTTGCAGTGAAATTTACACTTTATAATTGTCAATCCCTGTTTTTGATGCATTTTTGTATAAAAAAAGCACATTTTTGCATTTTTGTTGTAATAAATAAAAATATTTGATAAAATGGACTTGGGTAAATGGTTGAAAATTTAATCTGAAAGGAGGATTGCTTTTTAGTGGTTCAATCATAAAGAATTGTAATTAAAGGGGTGTTTTAATGAAAAAAATATTGACAATTATACTCGCAGTGCTGATTTCGGCGACTTCGTTGCCTGTTTACGCTTTGGCTGACGAAAAAGCAGAGATAACAAAAAATCAGCTTGCAGAGCAGGAAACAGCAGAAGTTACCGACTTCGCAGAAGAGCCCGTTGCTTATGCTGCGGCGTCATCAGGCGGAACTTGGATAAAAGAAAGCAACGGACGCTGGTGGTATAAGCACGCAGACGGCAGTTATACTAAGTACGACTGGGAGTACATTAACGGCAGCTGGTATTTTTTCGATAAAAACGGCTGGATGTGGACGGATTGGTTGGAATGGAAAAGTGATTGGTATTACTTGGATTTAATAAGCGGAAAAATGCACACAGGTTGGTCTCATATTAATGGTGAATGGTATTATTTTAAAAGTAACGGAATAATGAATACTATGCCGATTGAATTAGGAAATAGATTTTATACATTTTATACCTGGGGAAGTCAAAAAGGCTGGCTAAGATCAACAACGATTTATATTGATGAAGAAAAGCAGCATATGAGTAATTGGTGTTGGGCGGCATGTTCTGTTATGGTAGGAAGATATGGTACTGATAGTCAGATTATTCAGAGTCAGGTGGTTAATGAGATTAAAGGTACGGTTATAAATTTAGGCGGTACTGAAAAAGATGAAGTTAAAGGAATTTATATTGCATCGGAAGAAAGAAAAAATGCTGTTATTATTGGCAATGATAAATTTGAATTTAATGATATAGTTGATATTATTGATGCTAATCATCCGTTAATTTTAAATTTGTATTGGAATGATGGCTCAAAACATGCAGTCGTATGTGCGGGATATGATCGCCATACAGGTCAAATTTATATTGTAAACCCTGCTGAAAGTATGGATTCCATGCTTTATGATTATAAGCGGTTTATGTCAGATATAACAATGGGGTTAAGCAGGGGTCATTGCGTTAACATGGTGAAGTATTAGGAGGAGTGTTTATGAAAAAAATCTTTTGCTTTATTATTGCTTTTATTATTGTAGCTGTTGGCATAACACCTGTATATGCATCAAATTTCATTGTAGGTACGAGTAATGCAGATGAGATTTTGGAATCGGATAAGGAACTGATAATGAGTGACAGCGATGACTGGCTCAATGAAAAAACAGGCTTTCCGATAGAAGGGAAAACATTTGCCTATGATAGGGCAAAATGTGTATTTTACAGAATAGATTTATTTAAGAATGATTATCTTAATAATGAATTAATGAAGCAGTATGTCAAAGAAGATGATGTTTACGCTTTGTATGAACTTCCTGTTTATTTTGATGATGGAACGTTAATAATAAATCTTGTAAAGGGTTATGAAATTTCAGATGAAAATTTTGAAAAATTGAGTGACAACGAAAAAGAATATTTCAATAGTATAGATGGCAGATGGCATGCCCAGAGTCATTATGTAAAAAATGAGCATTATGATTATATTTCTTATTTAGAAGAAAAGCTTGCTGAAATCGGTATAGATGATGCTGATATTTATATGATAGGCGGACCTACAGACGCTCTTCTAAATCTTATTGTGATATGTAAAGATAATAATGATGCACAATTTTTAATTTTGGATAATGATGATTATTCTGACAAAAGACTGTATTCTTTTGACGAAATCAAGCAAATTGCAGATGATACTAAAGAAGACGATGATGAGAGCCAATTAATCGGTGTCAATACTAAAAGCAATGAAGAATTTAATCAGGGAACAATTATTTCAGTTTTAGTTATTACTGTAATTATCGCTGCATTAATAATCACAATAGTTTTTAAGCGTAAAAATAAAGCGGCAGAATAGTTTTTATGAGGAGCGTATTTCGCTCCTCTTTTTTATTTGCATATTGATTATTTTTGTGCTACAATATAAATTGATAAAATTTTGTTAATCAATGTATTTTCGTGGGAGGTGTCTGAAACGGATAATAATATCAGTGATTTTGACAGAATGACTGCCATTCTTGATAAAACAGGCGTGTATTCCGGTCTTACTTCGGGCATTTCCATGGAGCCGCTTATTCATCATCAAAAAGACAATATTATCGTTGCAAAAACAAGCGGCAGGCTGAATAAATATGATATTCCCGTTTACCGTGGAACAGGCGGCAAAATTATTATGCACCGCATTGTTAAAGTGTGTGATGACCATTATGAAATTTTCGGCGATAATACAAACCGCCGTGAAATTGTAACCGATGATATGATAGCAGGCAAACTTGTCGGTTTTTATAAAAACGGCAAAAAATATATTGACCTTGAAAAGAATAAAGCATATAAGGTTTATTCAAGATTCTGGGTTGCTATTCTGCCGCTCAGACCGCTTACTATGTTTATTAACCGCGGCATACGCTTTGTTAAAAGAAGAATATTAAAAAGAGGAAATTAATTTGTCTGAAAAAACTTCCAAAAAGAAAATTTCAAAATCCGATTTGTCAGTAATCAACTGGCTTATCGGCATATGTAAAAGTCAGATAGGCAAAATTGCAGTGATTATTTTTACTAACACTGTCGGTGCGGCTGCCTCGATTTTTTATGCAAATTTTTCAAAGCATATTATTGACGGCGCAGTAGTTTATCATGATAAGAATTATGTTATCCGTTATGCCGTTTATCTTTTGCTTTTGATTATGGGGCAACTTGTTTTGAATCTCGTCGGAAACAGTTTTATTGAGCGCTCAAAAGGCAGAATGGAAATGATTCTCAAAAAGCATATGCTCTCCGAGATTATGAGAAAAGATTATTCAAAAGTTTCTGCCTATCATACGGGTGAACTGCAAAACCGAATGTTTAATGATGTCGCAATTATTGCAGATGGCTTAACAACAATTCTGCCGAGTTTTGTTTTCTTTATGGTAAAACTTGTGTGTGCTTTTGCGTATCTTGTTGTTATTGACAAGATTTTTGCTCTTGTATTTTTTGTCGGCGGTATTCTTGTTTTCTTTTCGGTAAGAGTGTTCAGAGGCACATTGAAAAAACTTCATAAAGAAGTTCAGCGCACAGAGGGTGTTACACGTTCATTTATTCAGGAAACGATTATCAATCTGCTTGTTGTAAAATCCTTTGTTGTTGAAGATAAAATTGAGGATAAAACGGATGAACTGCAGGATAAAAACTATAAAGTTAAAATGAAACGCCGCCATTTCAATATTATCGCAAACGGAGGTATTTCGGCTACTTTTAATCTCGGCTATGTTTTTGCACTTGCTTTCGGTGCTTTCCGTCTTTTGTCAGGCGGTATGACATACGGCACGGTTACTGCTATGCTTCAACTTGTAAATCAGGTTCAGGCGCCGTTTGCAAGTCTTTCGGGCATTCTGCCCAAAATTTATTCTCTTGTTGCGTCAGGTGAAAGGCTTATGGAAATCTGCAATCTGCCTGATGAAGAAGAAAGCAATAAAAGTGATGTCGATACAATCGAAACTTACGATAAATTACAGTCGATTTCATTTAAGGATATTTCGTTTAAATATGACAGAGATATTATTCTTGATAATACTTCGCTGAATATTAAAAAAGGCGATTTCGTTGCCATAATGGGCATTTCGGGAATCGGCAAAAGTACGCTTTTGAAACTTCTTCTCGGAGTATTCTCAGTAAACGGCGGTTCAATTTCGCTTAAACTTTCAGACGGCGAAATTACCGTAGACCGCCACACAAGAAAACTTTTTGCCTATGTTCCGCAGGGCAATATGCTCCTTTCGGGCACAATTCGTGATAATTTAACTTTTATCAACAGTGGTGCAACAGATGAAGAGATTGAAAAAGCAATAAAAATTTCCTGTGCAAAACAGTTTATTGATGAATTGCCGCTCGGTCTTGAAACTGTTATCGGCGAAAAAGGAATGGGGCTTTCAGAGGGGCAAATTCAGCGTCTGGCCATTGCAAGATCCCTGCTCTCAAAATCTCCCGTACTTCTGCTTGACGAGGCAACTTCGGCACTTGACGAAGAAACCGAAAAGCAGTTCTTAATGAATCTGAAACAACTTGAAAACAAAACCTGCATAATTGTCAGCCATAAAAAAGCGGCTCTTGAAATATGCAATAAATATGTTCAGATAGTTGATTCAAAAATAATATGTGAGGATAAGTGATTATGTTGCTTACAAAATGGGGTAAAAATTTAAACAGGGAGTGTCCGCTTTGCGAATACCCCCGTCCGCAGTTCGTGCGTGACAGTTATCTGAATTTAAACGGAATGTGGAAATGCGAATTTTCAAAAAGTTACGGACTGCCGTCATCATTCGGCACGGATATTGTTGTGCCGTTTTCACCTGAAACGCCGCTCAGCGGTGTGGAAAGGGTGCTGAAGCCTGATGAATATCTGCATTATGAAAAGCATTTTGATTTGCCTGAAAACTTTAATAAGGGCAGAGTGTTTATTCATTTCGGGGCAGTAGATCAGATTGCAACCGTTTATCTTAACGGGACTAAACTCGGCGTTCATAAGGGCGGTTACACACCGTTTACTTTTGAACTTACCGATTATATTAAAGATACCGATAATGTGCTTAATGTAACTGTTGCCGATTATTCCGATACCAAGGAATTTTCAAGAGGCAAGCAGAAATTCAGCAGAGGCGGTATATGGTACAGTCCGCAGAGCGGTATCTGGCAGACTGTCTGGCTTGAAAGCATGCCGAAAGAATTTCTTGAAAAGGTTAAAATTACACCTGATTACGACAACAGCACTGTTTCATTTGAATTTTTCGGCACTGATGATGTTCTTACAAGCATTTATGACGGTGAGAATTTGATTGCCGAAACTACAGAAAAAACGGTAAAAATTCTTGATTTTAAGGAATGGTCACCTGAAAGTCCGTTCCTTTATAATGTTGTATTTTCTGCCTGCGGCGAGCGTATAAAGTCTTATTTCGGTATGCGTAAATTTTCTGTTATGAAAGATAAGGACGGCATTCTGCGCCTTGCTCTCAACAATAAACCGTATTTTCACAATGGTATGCTTGATCAGGGCTATTATCCTGACGGATTTTTAACGCCTCCGAGTAATGAGGCTATGAAATATGATGTTGAAACCGTTAAAAAAATGGGCTTTAATATGCTTCGCAAACATATCAAAATCGAGCCGCTTTTATGGTATCATTACTGCGATGTAAACGGTATTCTCGTTTGGCAGGATATGATTAACGGCGGCGGTAAATACGGTCTTGAAATCTCCGTAATTCCGTTTATCGGCATTACGCTTGATGATACAAAGTATAAAACCTTTGCAAGAACCGATAAGGAATGCCGTGACCTTTATTATGAAGAACTTACCGATATGATTGATTATCTTTATAACTGCCCGTGCATTGGAATGTGGGTGCCTTTCAATGAGGGCTGGGGTCAGTTCGATTCAAAGATTGCTTATGACTTAATCAGAAGTATGGATACCACAAGAGTGATTGACGGCACATCAGGCTGGCACGATAACGGACATACCGACGTTATTTCAAAACATATCTATTTTACACCGATTAAGGTAAAAACAGGGGATAAGCCTTATGTTTTGTCAGAGTTCGGCGGTTATTCCCAAAGAATTAAGGGACACACCTTTAATGATAAAATGTTCGGTTATAAGATATATAATTCAAAAGAAGCGCTTACAAAGGCTTATCTCAAGTGCTTTAACAACACAATTATTCCTCAGATAAAAACAGGTCTTTCAGCAACCGTTTATACTCAGGTAACTGATGTTGAGGACGAACTGAACGGCATTATGACTTATGACCGTGAGGTAATAAAAATTGATGTTGATAAACTAAAAGAAGTAAATGAAAGGGTGAAATACCAATGAGTATTGCAGTAATTAAAACAAATAAAGGCGATATGACCTTTGAATTGAACAAGTCGGCAGCGCCGAAAGCAGTTGAAAACTTTACAACTCACGCTAAAAACGGCTATTATGACGGCCTTATTTTCCACCGTGTAATCAAAGATTTTATGATTCAGGGCGGCGACCCTACGGGCACAGGTATGGGCGGTGAGTCCATCTGGGGCAAAAGTTTTGAGGATGAATTTACGCTTGACGCACGCAATTATTACGGTGCACTTTCCATGGCAAATTCAGGCCCGAACACAAACGGAAGTCAGTTCTTTATCGTTCAGGCTAAAACAGTGCCCGACAGTCTTCTTTCACAGATGGAGGGGCTGAAAGATAATGGCTTCCCACAGGAGGTTATTGATAAGTATAAGGAAGTCGGCGGCACGCCGTGGCTTGATTTTCATCACACCGTTTTCGGTATGCTTACAGACGGTGCAGATGTTCTTGAAGATATTGCTTCAACAAAAACGGGCATGGCAGACAAACCGGTTTATGATGTCGTAATTGAAACAATCGAAATTAAAGAATAATATTTTTAAATATAAAATCTGACAAAATTAACTCTCAAGGCTTTATATAATAAGTCTTGGGAGTTGTTTTTTTGGTTATTTATGTTGATGTGCTTTTTATAGTAAACTTTTTTATAACTTTCTTTTTGCTGCAGCTTACTGCAAAACTTTCAAAAACCGATGAAAAATTATGGCGTATTGTGCTCGGCTCACTGCTCGGCGGCTTGTATTCACTTGTAATTCTTGCCGACGATTTAAGTTTTCTTGTATCAATACTCGGTAAATTCGTCGTTGGCTGTTTAATTGTTCTGGCGTCATTCAGGTTAAGGGGTATCAAAAATTATTTTAAAGAAGTGATGATTTTTTTCTTTGCAAATCTTATGTTTGTCGGCATCATTATCGGTACTTGGATGATTTTTAAGCCCAAAGGTGTTGTAATAAACAACAGCACGGTTTACTTTGATATTTCGGCTAAATTGCTTTTGTTTTCTGCGCTTTGTGCGTATTTGCTTTCGGTAATTATTATCAGAATTTATAATAATAAAATCGCAAAAAAAGAACTTTATCAGGCTGTTGTTTCCAAAAACGGCAGGGAATATAGGTTTTTCGCTTTTGCCGACAGCGGTAATAATCTCAAAGAGCCTTTCTCAAATGCTCCCGTTATTATCGCAGATAAAAGCCTTTTTGATGATATCGAAACCGAACGCCTTGTGCCCTATTCCACTATCGGCGGTGAGGGCGTGCTGAATGCTTTTAAACCCGATAAAACATTAATTATTACAAGCCGCGGGCAAACTGAACTTTGTGATGTTTATGTTGCCCTTAATGATAATCTGAAGAAAGGGGAGTACAGGGGAATTATAAATCCTAAAATCTTAAATGAAAGGTGATACATATGTTAGAAAAAATTAAATTGTTTTTTTTAAAACTGTTTAAAAAAGAATGTTATTATATTAACGGCCCCGAAACGCTTCCGCCGCCGCTTACAAAAGAGGAGGAAGAAACAGTTATGGCAGAACTTCGTGCGGGTGACGATACGCACAGGGAACTGCTTATAACGCACAATCTGCGTCTTGTAGTATATATTGCCAAGAAGTTTGACGGCTGTGCAACCTCAACTGAGGATTTGGTTTCAATCGGCACAATCGGACTTATGAAAGCCGTTAAAACGTTTAATCCCGAAAAGAATATCAAACTCGCAACTTATGCATCAAGGTGCATTGAAAACGAGATTTTAATGCATCTCAGAAAGGTTAATAACTCAAAAATAGAACTCAGTTTTGATGAGCCGCTCAGTATTGACTGGGACGGTAACGAACTTACACTGAGCGATGTTCTCGGCAGTGAACCTGATGAAATTTCAAATGATATAGAGTATAATGATGAGAAAAAACTGCTTTTAAAAATTGTTCTCACATTACCTGAAAAAGAGCAGGAACTAATGAAAAAGCGCTTCGGAATTCTCGGCGAAAAAGAGCATACACAAAAACAACTTGCTGATTTGATGGGTATATCGCAAAGTTATATTTCACGCCTTGAAAAGAAAATTCTTGATAAAATCCGTACCGAAATGCAAAAGGAGTTTTCAAATATGTAAATAAATACTGTTTGTAATATTACAATAACGTTGTTGTAATTTGTAAGGGTCGGTGGTCTCACCTGTCGGCTCGGTCGGTGCTTCTGTTTCGCAGAGGTGTCCACCGGACACCCGCACCCTCGACGACCCGTAAGTAGGGGACGATGCCTTCATCGTCCCGCTTTATGTGCTTTACTCCTCCAGCATACCTCGTCTTGTAAACAGTAAACTGATACACCAGATTGCCGCAAGACCGATAATGCTGTAAATAATTCTTGCAAAAACAGCATCCTGACCGCCGCAGATCCATGCAACAAGGTCAAACTTAAAGAGGCCGACAAGTCCCCAGTTAATTCCGCCGATAATGTTAAGAATTAAAGCAATGGTATTTATAACTTTCATAAAATTTCATCTCCATATCAAAAAAAGTCGTTAGTATTTTGTGCATACCAACGGCTTTTATTCATTTATTTTTTTATTAAATTTTTGTTACAAGAATTTCGGCGTTGCCTGTAATTCTATATTCACCGAAAGAGGCAGGAATAAAGAAACTGTCGCCTTTCTTAAAATCGGTACAATTTATTTTTCCGCAGCCGTCTGTAATAAGAACGTGGTTAAAACTTTTTTCATCTGCAAAAAGTTTAATTTCATTGTTTATACTGTATTTTGTTACGGTAAATAAATCGCATTCGGTTAAAATCTGACTTGCGCCGCCTTCAATTTTTATTTCTTCGCCAAAAGGTTTGATTTCATATTTTGCAGGTTCTGTTTTTGAAACGTCAACTGCTTTTTTTATGTGCAGTTCTCTCGGTTTGCCGTCATTTCCCACTCTGCCGTAATCGTAAACACGGTATGTGGAATTGCTGTTCTGCTGAATTTCGGCAATAAACGTACCTTTGCCGATTGCGTGCACAGTGCCTGCCTCAATAAAGAATAAATCACCTTTTTTTACATTGACAACATTCAGAACATCCAAAAGCGTGTTGTTTTCAATTGCATTTTTGAATTCATCGGCAGAAATTTTTTCTTTGAAGCCGTAAATCAGTGTAGCATCGGGTTCGGCATCAAGTACATACCAGATTTCTGTTTTGCCGAATTCGTGCTCAACTTTTTGAGCATATTCGTTGTCAGGGTGCACCTGAATTGAAAGATTGTCTTTAGCATCAATCAATTTAATCAAAACAGGAAAATACGGGAATTTTTCAGATTTTGTGCCGATAACTTTTACTGCTCCGATTTCATTTATTACATTTTCAAGTGTTTTTCCTGCGTATTCGCCGTTTTCAATTATGCTTTTGCCGTCTTTGTGGCAGGCAAGCATCCAGCCTTCTGCAAGTTTGTCAAGATTGCTTTCAAAACCGAAATCATCTTTAAGCCTTGTTCCGCCCCAGATATAGTCTTTAAATACGGGTTTTAATTTAAAAATTTCCATAATTATTTGTCCTTTTTCCGAAAAACTGCTAATATAATATCAAATTTCCTCTTCACATTCAAGCCTTAATAGTGTAAAATATATGTTGATTTTAAACTATTCGTAGGGGAGGGTCTCCGCGCCCTCCCGTAATCGCTATAATATAAACTCATTGAAAGGAAACCGTTTCGATTATGTCAGCAGTATCCATACAAAATTTAACATTGTCTTTCGGAGAAAATATGCTTTTTTCCGATGTTTCCTTTGATGTTTTTGAAAAGGACAAGGTCGGTTTTGTCGGTGCAAACGGCGTTGGTAAAACTTCTCTTTTTAAAATAATCACCGGTGAATATCAGGCAGACAGCGGCGGTTGCTTTATAGGCAAAAATGTTAAAGTCGGCTATATGGCTCAGCACAGCTGCTCCGAAAACAGAACAGTGTATAATGAATTGATTTCCGTTTTCAGTGACTTGATTGAAATGGAAAATCAACTTGATTTAATTGCAGATGAACTTACAGTGAGGCCGACCGATGATTTAATCGCAAAGCAGGATTTACTCACAAATCAGTTTCAGTCTATGGGCGGTCTGACTTATAAAAGCCTTACACGTTCAAGCCTTATCGGTCTCGGTTTTACCGAGTCTGAATTTGATATGAGCACTTCAAAACTTTCAGGCGGTCAGAAATCAAAATTAATTCTTGCAAAACTGCTCCTTTCAAAAGCTGATTTGCTTCTTCTTGATGAGCCTACAAACCATCTTGACATTTCCGCAGTAGAGTGGCTTGAAGATTTCCTTGCATCGTTTTCAGGTGCATTTATAGTTATTTCGCACGACAGATATTTTCTTGATAAAATTACAAATAAAACGATTGAACTTGAAAATAAAAAACTTCGTTTCTATAAGGGTAATTACTCTGAATTTCTTGTTAAAAAAGAGGCAGAGCAGAAAGCAATTACCGAAAAATATGAAAACGATTTAAAAGAAATTGAACGCCTTGAGGGTATAATTGCCCAGCAGCGTCAGTGGAACAGAGAAAAGAATATCAAAACCGCCGAAAGCAAAGAGAAAGTTATTGAGCGTATTAAAGCACAGATGGTTGTGCCGGATGCTAAAGTCAAAAGAATCCGATTTGATTTTACACCGAAATGCGTGTCGGGCGAAGATGTGCTTGAAGTGAAAGACCTTTCAAAATCCTTTGACGGCAAAGTGATTTTTGAAAATGCCGCTTTTAATGTTAAAAAAGGCGAAAGGCTTTTTCTGCTCGGTGATAACGGCTGCGGCAAAACAACACTTTTAAAAATTCTTATGAAGGATTACCGCCCCGACAGCGGTTATTTCAAGTTCGGCGCAAATCTTTTTACAGGTTATTTTGATCAGGTACAGGCAAAACTTGATCTTAATAAAACGGCTATTGACGAAGTGTGGTCTGCTTTTCCTGCAATGACCGAAACAATGATAAGAAATGCGCTTGCAGCATTTCTTTTTAAGGGTGACGATGTTTACAAAGTGCTCAGCAACTGTTCAGGCGGCGAAAGGGCAAGAATTGCACTTTTGAAACTGATGCTCGGCAGATTTAATTTTCTTCTTCTTGACGAGCCTACAAATCACCTTGATGCTTTTTCAAGAGAAGAACTTGAAAATACACTTCTGAATTACAGCGGTACAATGCTGATTGTTTCGCATGACAGATATTTTATCAATAAACTTGCAACGTCAGTGCTTGAACTGAAAAAAGACGGCATCGTGCGCTATGACGGCGATTATAATTATTATCTTGAAAAGCGCAAAGCAGAAACCGTGCAGGAGGTTCAGAAAAAGCCTGCCAAGGTTAATGATTATAAACTGAAAAAAGAGCGTGCAAGCAATCTCAGAAAACTGAAAACCAAGGTGTCACGCCTTGAGAGCGAAATCGAGGATATGGAGGAAAAAGCGGCGCTTCTTGAAGAAGAAATTGCCTCAAATCCGCCTTATGAAAAATTAATGGAAATTACGCAGAAACTGCACGATGTCAATACTGAAAAAGACAGGCTGTACGCTGAATGGGATCAGGCATCGCTTGAACTGTCCGAACTTGAATTACAGGTAGAAGAATAATGAAAAAAATTATAGTTATAGGTGCAGGTGCATCGGGTTTGATGGCAGGTGCAGAAAGCGCTAAACTCGGCAATGATGTAACGATTATAGAAAAAATGCCGCGCCCTGCAAGAAAAGTTATGATTTCGGGCAAGGGCAGATGCAATGTTACAAACGCCTGCTTTGAAATCAATGATTTAATACAGAATATTCCGAGAAATCCACGCTTTTTATACTCGGCTTTTTCAAATTTTATGCCGTATGATTCGATTGCTTTTTTTGAAGATTTGGGTGTAAAAACTAAAATCGAAAGGGGAAACAGAGTCTTTCCCGAAAGTGATAAATCATCTGATATCGTTGATGCGCTTGTGAAAAATGCAAAACAGTGCGGTGTGAAATTCCTGAATGGTGAAGCAGAAGCGTTTGATTTTGACGGTGAAAGAATAAATGCTGTTGCTTTAACTGACGGACGTAAAATTCCATGTGATGCAGTTGCTGTTTGTACAGGCGGTTTAAGTTATTCGTCTACAGGTTCAACGGGTGACGGTTACCGTCTTGCAAAATCAGTCGGTCACACCATATCAAGAATAAAACCGTCACTCGTGCCCCTTGTGGCGAGCAATAATTTTATTTCCGATTTGCAGGGGCTGAGCCTTAAAAATATTTCGGTTAAACTTTGCAGAAATGATAAGACAATTTATACGGATTTCGGCGAAATGCTTTTTACACATTTCGGTGTCAGCGGTCCGGTGATTCTTTCCTCATCAAGCCATATTGAAACTTTTGATGACGGAAGTTACTCGCTTTATATTGATTTAAAGCCCGCACTTGACGAAAAAGCACTTGATAAGCGTATTTTGCGTGACTTTGAGCAGAATATTAATAAAGATTTTATCAATTCTTTAAACGGATTGTTGCCTAAGAAACTGATTCCTGTTTTAGTTAGGTTAAGCGGAATTCAGCCGTCGTCAAAGGTTAATGAAATTACGAAGGAGCAGAGACACACACTTGTTCATCTTTTGAAAAATTTTAAAATTAATCTGACATCGTTTTATGATATTGAAACGGCAATTGTCACAAGCGGCGGAGTTAATGTGCGTGAAATCGACCCTAAAACGATGAAATCCAAAATAGTTGATAATCTTTATTTTGCAGGCGAAGTGATTGATGTTGATGCATATACGGGCGGTTTTAATCTGCAGATTGCATTTTCAACAGGCTATACCTGCGGACGGAATATGTGAAAGGAATAAAAATATGATTAATGTTGCAATAGACGGTCCTGCAGGTGCAGGCAAAAGTACGGTTGCAAAAGCGGCTGCAAAAAAACTCGGTTTTATCTATGTTGATACCGGTGCACTTTACAGAGCAATCGCCCTGAATGCCGTAAAAAACGGCGTGATTGATGATAACGATAAAATAGTCAAAATGCTTGAAAATACCGACATTAAACTTTCTTTTGACGAAAACGGTACGCAATGCGTTATTCTTAACGGTGAAGATGTGTCATCACTTATCAGAACGCCCGAAATTTCAATGGGTGCATCAAATGTTTCAAAAATTCCCGAGGTCCGCGCATTTTTGCTTGAACTTCAGCGCGATATAGCGAGAAATAATAACGTAATTATGGATGGCAGGGATATAGGCTCTGTTGTTTTGCCGAATGCCGATAAAAAGATTTTTCTTACCGCATCTGCCGAGTGCCGTGCAAAAAGACGTTATGACGAACTTGTGCTGAAAGGCGAAAATGTAACTTATGAGGAAGTTCTTGATGATGTGAATAAACGTGATTATCAGGACAGCCACAGGGAAATTGCTCCGATGAAACCGACCGATGATGCAGTTATTGCCGATAATACGGGAATGACTGTTGAGGAAGGCACAGAACTTATTATAAATATCATTAATTCTTAAAATATTTTTGTAGGGGAGGGTCTCCGTGCCCTCCCGTATCAACTAAATTGTAGGGTGCGGCGTCCTCGACGCACCGTAAATTATCAACCGCACAGTAGGGTGCGATGCCCTCATCGCACCGTTGAATAAAAGGAGAATATACTATGAATTTCGATTACACTCAGGTTAAACACTATAAATTTTACGGCTTTGTAAAAAAGGTTTTCGGTCCTGTTTTCAAGGCAGTTTACAAACTTGAATTCAAAGGGCTTGAAAATGTGCCGGCAGATAAAAATCTGCGTTACATAGTTGCAATCAATCACACCTGCGCTTTTGACCCCGTTTTTGTTTCTATTCCTAAAAATGTTCCGCCGCTTCACTTTATGGCAAAGGTAGAACTTTTTAAAAATCCGATTGTAGGCTGGGTTATAAAGCATCTTTACGGCTTTCCTGTCAGACGCGGAAAAGGCGATAATTCAGCAATCGAGTACGGCGAAAAGATTATTGAAGAGGGTCACGTAATGGCAATCTGCCCCGAGGGTAAACGTGTTAAAGACAAAAACGGCGTTCCTCAAAAAGCAAAAGCCGGCGTTGCAGTTATTGCAAAGGCTACAAATGCCGCCGTTCTTCCTGCCGCCATTTATTGCGACGGTCCTATTAAATTCGGTAAAAAGGTAACTATCAGATACGGCAAATTGATTACAGTTGAGGAACTCGGACTTAATAAGGAAGAAACTGCACCGAGCGATATAAAAAATGCCGCTAATCTTGTAATGGATAATATACTTTCCCTCTGGGAGGCAGAGAAGAATGAAAGAAATTAAACTTGCCAAAACCGCAGGCTTCTGCTTCGGCGTTGACAGGGCGGTAAATCTTGTTTACAGTCTTGTTGAGAAAAATGAAAAATGCTGCACGCTCGGACCTATCATTCATAATCAGCAACTTGTTGATGATTTGAATTCCAAGGGTGTTTTAACGATTGATAACCCGTCAGAATGCCCGAGAGATTATAAAATTGTTGTAAGAACCCACGGTGTTGAAAAAAATGTTATTGATGAAATTGAAAATGCAGGTATTGAGTATATAAACGCTACCTGCCCGTTCGTTCTTAAAATTCATAATATTGTAAAAGCAGAGCAAAAAGGCACTGTTACGCTGATTGCAGGCGATGAAAATCACCCGGAAGTTATGGGTATACGTTCGTTTTGTGTTGGTGATACATATGTGTTTAAAAATGAAGAAGAACTCGAAAATCTTGTCAAAATCCACGATTTGTCAAAAAAAGAAAATTTGATTTGTGTTTCTCAGACCACATTCAGTGTCGAAGAGTGGAAAAAATGCAATAAAATTCTAAAAAAGGTATGTACAAATTGTAAAATATTTGATACAATATGCAATGCGACATCTGACAGACAGGCAGAGGCGTACTCTTTGTCCCTTGAGTGCGACGCAATGGTTGTTGTCGGAGGCCGTCATTCATCCAATACATCTAAACTTAAAAATGTGTGCAGTGAAAACTGCCCTGCGTTTCTTATTGAAACGGCAGACGAACTTTCGTCAATAGATTTTTCGGTTTACGATAAAGTTGGAGTAACTGCGGGTGCATCAACACCGGCAGTAATTATCAAGGAGGTACTCAAATCCATGTCCGAAGAAATTAAAGAAAAGGAAGTTGAAGCAACTGCTGAAGAAGTTGCGGAGACAGCAGAAACCGCTGATAAAGCCGCTACGGCTGCTGTCGAAGCATCTGCTGATGGAGAGGCATCCTTCGCAGAATTGCTCGAACAATCATTCCAGAATGAAGACACAGGTAAAGTTGTAAAAGGAGTTGTTGTCAACATTACACCTACAGAGGTTTTTGTTGACGTTCCGGGAAGAAAGCAGACCGGTGTAATTGATGCTGACGATCTTTCATCCGAGCCGTTTGATAAGTGCGAAGATGTAGTATCTATCGGCGACGAACTTAACCTTGTAATTCTTAAAACAGATGATGCAAGCGGTGTGCTTAAACTTTCAAAGAAATTAACAGACGCTTACAAAGGTTGGGAAAACATTGTTAAAGCGCAGGAAGAAAAAGAAATCGTTGAAGGCGTTGTTGCTGCAATTGTCAGAGGCGGTATTCTTGTTTCCGCAATGGGCTCACGTGTATTCATTCCGGGCTCACTTACAGGTCTTGCTAAGGAAGAAGACCTTAATTTACTTAAAGGAACCACAGTTCGTTTCAAAATTATTGATGTAGATAAGTTAAGAAGAAGAGCAGTCGGTTCAATAAAGGCTGTTATCAACGCAGAAAGAAAAGCAGCAAGGGACGCTTTCTGGGCAGAAGTTGAAGAAGGTCAGAAATTTACAGGCACAGTTAAGTCACTTACAAGTTACGGCGCATTTGTTGATCTTGGCGGCGTTGACGGTATGATTCATATAAGCGAACTTTCATGGACAAGAATCAAACACCCGTCAGAGGTTGTTAAAGTCGGTGATGTTGTAGAAGTAACAATTAAAAAACTCAATACTGAAACTAAAAAGATTTCTCTCGGCTTCAAAAAAGTTGAGGATAATCCGTGGGCAATTCTTGAAAGAGATTACCCTGTAGGTAC
Organism: Eubacterium sp.; assembly: GCA_014465955.1. Lineage (GTDB taxonomy): Bacteria > Bacillota > Clostridia > Oscillospirales > Acutalibacteraceae > Eubacterium_R. The sequence goes on from JACTVT010000012.1 coordinate 23,241, forward strand.
AGATGTTGAAGTTAAGGTTGTCGGTCTTGCTTCATTCGGAGCATTTGCAAACATACTTCCCGGTCTTGACGGTCTTATCCATATCAGCCAGATTAGTAAAGACAGAATTAAAACTCCTGCTGACGGCTGTAAAGTCGGCGATGTTCTTAAAGCAAGAATTATTGATATTGATTTTGATAAGAAACGTGTCAGCCTTTCAGTAAAGGCTTGCCTTGAGGATGCAGAAGAAACTGCAGACGAAGCAGAAATTGCTGATGAACCTGCAGAAGACGCTGAATAATATAATAATAAAAAGCACTCCTCGGAGTGCTTTTTATATTGTCAATAAAGTGGTCAGAACTACGTTGAATTTATAATATTTACTTTACTAAAAATCAATTCTCATCAAACAATGTATTCATTAAATTGTCATACACTTTAACAGGGTCGTTTAAAAACTTCTCTCTTATTACCTCAGCCTCGGCAATTGAGGGAACATTAAGCGTCAGCACTAAAAAGTCAATATCCTTGTCTGTAATGTGCATTGTTATGTTATAACTGCCGCTTTCCGTTTTCTCAATATCAACTCTGTTTTCTTTCGTAAATCTGTCTACCGATGCAATTTTCAGTGTAAGTTCAATACTTTTCACTCTTATGGTATAAGGTAAATCGTTTTCAACAAGTTCGGTTAATCGCTTGCATTCCTTTGTTGCAGTTAAAAATCCGTCTTCATCTTCAATTACAAGTCCGCGTTTGATTGCTCCTGCAACAGCCTCGCTTACTTCAAAATAGTTAGCAATACTGCCCGTTACCATTGCATCAACAATGTTTTTTGCCGTAATTCTTGCGTTAACATTTGCAACAATATAGCAAACCATAATATTAATCTGAGCCTTGCTTCTCAGTCCGCCTTTTTCAATGCCGTATGTGAAGGCGTCAAATTTTATAAAACTTTCATTTTCGTCATCTTTTATATTTTCATTTTTATTAAACTTCTCGTTCATAATATCGACCTCCGATGTAAAAACTATATTAACATAAAAAATACTATCTTGCAAAGGTTTTTGTAATATATTATAATGTATTCGTAATTATTTGCAATCCATTGGTATAAAAAGCCGATGGCATCAATCGTAGGGTGCGGCGTCCCCGACGCACCGAAAATAAAGGAGTTTTTAAAATGACAGAAATTACGAAAGAAACAATTATCGGCGATATTCTTGATGCCTGCCCTGACACAGCACCGTTTTTCCTTGAAATGGGTATGCACTGCCTCGGTTGTCCTGCATCACGCGGCGAGTCTGTTGAGGCTGCCTGTATGGTTCACGGCACAGATGCCGATGAACTTGTTTCGAAAATCAATGCGTTTCTCGCACAGAAATAATGGTTAGTTTATCACCAAGGCTTTCTGCCGTGGCAAAACTTGTAAGGCGTGGGTCAGTCCTTGCCGATGTAGGGTGCGACCACGGCTTTTTGCCTGTATATCTTCTTCAGAACGGTATAATAGACTCAGCCGTGGCAAGCGATATTAATCAAGGTCCGCTTTCTTCTTGTGAGCAGCTTGTAATAAAAGAGAGTCTGCAGAACAAGGTAAAACTTGTTCTTTCAGACGGTCTTCGCAGTATTGACTGCAATTCCTATACCGATATCACATTCTGCGGAATGGGCGGCGAGTTGATTTCAAGTATTCTGAATGTTTCAAAAGAGCATTTTTCACCCGATAAACATTACATATTCAACCCGATGACTCACCCTGAAATTCTGCGTAAATATCTTTGTGACAACGGCTTTGAAATTGATAATGATTTTATTGTCCGTGAGCAGAATCACTATTATAATGTTTTTGACGCCTATTATACAGGCAAAATCAAAAAATATGATGAGTCATATTATTTTCTCGGTAATATCACTGATTTTACCTATAAAGAATACTTTGCTCATCTTTTAAATCATCTTGAAAATAAAATGAAAGGCGGTGCCGATTATTCGTCGCTTATCACCGCTATTAAAGAAAAATTATGACTACAGTAAAAAATATTTATGACTATATAAATTCCGTTGCTCCTTTTGATACTATGGAACAGTGGGACAATTCAGGCTTTCTTGTCGGTGATTTCCGTAAAGAGGTCAAAAAAGCGGTTGTAACGCTCGATGTTACAAAATCAGTTGCCGAATATGCAAAATCAATCGGCGCGGATTTGATTATTTCACACCACCCGATTATTTTCAGCGGCGTGAAATCCGTAAAAAAAGGCTCTGCACTTTATACTGCGGTGAATAACGATATTGCCGTTGTTTCTGCTCATACAAATTTTGATATTGCTGAAAACGGTATTAATACCAATCTTTGCAAAATACTCGGTCTGAGTGATGTTCAGCAGATTGAAAACAGTTTTATTGCTTACGGCAGCCTCGATTTTGAAATGAGCATTGATGATTTTGCCCAGTTCGTATCTGATACGCTTGACGTTTCGGGTATAAGATATACCGATACGGAAATGCCGATTAATACCGTTGCAGTCGGCGGCGGTGCGTGCGAAGAATTTGCAGAACTTGCGCTTAATTATGCAGATTGCTTTTTGACAGGTGATATGAAATATCATCAGATGCTTGATTTTGCAGAGCAGAATAAGGCGGTAATCAGCGCAGGTCATTTTGAAACCGAAGCACCTGCGTTTAAAATGTTTATGGAAGATTTGAAAAAAGTATTTACAGATGTTGAATTTATCTGGGGCAATCAGCAAAACCCCGTTCACACAGTTATTTAAAGGATTATTATGGCACTTGACGGTATTTTTTTGCATCATATAAAAAATGAAATATCAGCCTTTGCAGTCGGCGCAAGGGTAGAGAAGATACACCAACCCTCAAAAGAGGAATTGGTGTTTTCTCTGCGTTCAAGAGAAGGTGCAAAAAAACTGCTTGTGTCAGCAAGGGCAGACAGTGCACGCATTCATTTTACCGAATTTCCGCCCGAAAATCCTGCAAAACCTCCAATGCTCTGTATGCTTTTCAGAAAGCATCTGCTCAGCGCAAAAATAACCGATATTGAGCAGGACGGTCTTGAGAGAATACTTACAATCGGGTTTGACAGTACTAATGAACTCGGTGACCATGTTTATTTTTCGCTTATTGTTGAAATTATGGGCAGATACAGCAATGTAATTCTTGTTGATGAAAACGGTATTGTAGTTGACGCACTTAAAAGAGTCGATGAAGAAAAATCACAGGTCAGAACAATTTTGCCGGGTGAAAAATATCTTTCTCCGCCTGCACAGGATAAAATGAATATTTTTGATGACGACGAAACACTTATTGAAAATCGTATCAGGGAAAGCAGAAAAACACCTTCAAAGGCTTTTCAGAACGCTGTTATGGGCGTTTCGCCGATTGTCTGCCGTGAGTATGAAAACGGAGCACCGCTTTCCGTGATTAAACAGTATGCAAAAAATCCCGAGTTTTCGGTTGTTGTTACCGATAAACCGTTTGATTTTGCATTTATGCCGATAAATCAGTACGGCAGTCTTGCATCACTTAAAGAGTTTGACGGTCCGAGTGCGCTCCTTGATTATTTCTTTTATGAAAAAGTCAGAATAGACAGAATTCGCCAGCGCTCTGCCGAACTGTTCAAAACCCTGCAGAATCTTCAGGAGCGTGCAGTGCGTAAAGCGGCAAACAGAGAAAAAGAACTTGAAGAATGCAAAGACAAAGAAACTTACAGAATTTTCGGCGATTTAATTATTTCAAATCAGTATGCACTTAAAAAGGGTGCTCCGTATTACGATTTGCAGAATTATTATGATGAAAATAAAACAGTCCGCATTCCTGCCGATGTAACGCTTTCGCCTGCTCAGAATGCGCAGAAATATTATAAGGAATACCGCAAAAAGCAGATAGCCGAAACGAAACTTACAGATTTTATTGCACAGGCAAGGCAGGAGGCCGAATATCTTGATTCGGTTATTGACAGTCTGTCACGTGCCGAAACTGACAGTGAGATTTCCGCAATCAGAACAGAACTTGCCGAAACAGGCTTTTTAAAGCGTAAATCATTTAAAAGCAAAAATGAAAAAGCACTTAAGCCAATGGAATATGAAAGCACGGAGGGTTACAAAATTTTCGTCGGCAGAAATAACGTTATGAATGATAAATTAACGCTTAAAACCGCCAAAAATTATGACCTCTGGTTTCATGTTAAGGACACGGCAGGCTCTCACGTTGTAGTTCAGAATGACGGCAGAGAGTTTACGGATAAGGTTATCCGTGAGGCGGCACTTCTTGCCTCATATAACAGCAAGGCAGGTCATTCCTCAAATGTTCCTGTTGATTATACTATTATTAAGAATGTTAAAAAGCCTGTCGGTGCTAAACCGGGTATGGTTATTTATGATGATTATAAAACTGAATTTGTAACTCCTAATATGGAAGAGATAGAAAGGATAAAGCGAATTGTTTAACGTAGCAGTAATCCTCGGTGCAGGCAACGGCACCAGAATGGGAATTGAAAAAAGCAAAATGCTTATTGATATAGGCGGCAAGTCGGTTATTCAGCGCAGTGTTGAGGCGTTTCTCGATTTGCCTCAGGTTGACGAGATTATAGTTGTCTGCCGTGAATGTGATGTTGAGGCGTTTTCCGATATTCTGGAAAGTGAAAAGGTTTCGTTTGTAATCGGCGGCGCAACGAGGCAGGAAAGCGTTAAAAATGCTGTAGTAATGATTGACGAATGCGATTATATTATTATTCACGACGGCGCAAGACCGCTTGTAACTCAGAAAGCAATTATTAATACATATGACAAGGCGGTTGCCTGCGGTGCGGCGGCAACAGGTGTTCAGGTTAAGGATACGATTAAGGTTGTTGATGATAAACTGTTGATAACCGATACACCTGACAGAAGTTCGCTTATTTCTATTCAGACACCGCAGATTTTCAATTTCGGCCTTTATAAAAAAGCAATTGCGCAGGCTGAAAAAGAGGGCAGGGATTATACCGATGACTGCCAACTGGTAGAGAATATCGGTCAGAAGGTTTATGCTGTTCGCGGCGATTATGATAATATTAAAATAACAACCAAAGAAGATATTTTGCACGCAGAAAGTATTTTAAAAGCGAGGGGTGAAGAGTAATGAGAATCGGTCATGGTTATGATGTGCACAGATTTGCCGAAAACAGAAAATGCATAATCGGCGGAGTTGAGATACCGTATGAAAAAGGACTGTTGGGTCACAGTGACGCTGATGTTCTTCTCCATGCAATAAGCGATGCAATTCTCGGTGCGTGCGCAATGGGCGATATAGGACATCTTTTCCCTGATACAGACCCCGAATTTGAGGGGGCAGACAGTCTTGTTCTGCTTGAAAAGGTTGTTGAGGCAGTCGGCGCAAAAGGCTATAAGGTTGGCAACATTGATTCAACAATTATTGCGCAGGCTCCCAAAATGGCGCCGTATATAAATGATATGCGTGCAAATATTGCCAAAGCCTGCAATGTTGATGTTGACGTAGTTTCCGTCAAGGCGACTACCGAAGAAAAATTGGGCTTCACAGGCGCACTGCAGGGCATTTCCGCCCACGCCGTGTGCATTATGCTTTAATTTAAAAGTGAGAATGATATGAAATTAACTGACATAAATATCCGTGATCCGTTTGTGCTTTGTGACGATAATAAATACTATCTTTACGGTACAAGGGCAAAGGATTTCGGTGTGAATACCAAAGGCTTTGATGTTTATGTTTCCGATGATTTGAAAAATTGGAGTACCCCAATAGAATGCTTTAATTCTGAAATGAATAATCTTAACCGTGGCGTCAACTGGGCGCCCGAGGTTCACAAATATAACGGCGTTTATTATATGTTTGCAACCTTTACCAAAGAAAACAATCTTCGGGGAACATATATTTTAAAGTCGGATAATCCAAAAGGTCCGTTTGTCCCTTACAGCCGCGGTGCAGTTACTCCGTATGATTGGGAATGCCTTGACGGTACGTTATATATCGGCACAGACGGCGCACCATATATTGTTTTTTGTCACGAGCATACGCAGATTAAAGACGGAACAATCTGTTATTCAAAACTTAAAGATGATTTAACGGCTGCCTGCTCAAAGCCTGTAACGCTTTTTTCGGGCTCATCACTTTTGCAGGCATCTCATCTGAAAAACGGTCACTATGTAACAGACGGTCCTTTTATGTACAGAACGACTGACGGTACACTGCTTATGATTTGGTCGACATTTATCGGCGGCGAGTATGCCGAATGTATCGCAAAATCAGACAATGGAGAGATTGACGGTAATTTTGTTCATCTTGATCCGCTTATAACCGATGACGGCGGTCACGGCATGATTTTTACTGCTGATAATAAATTAATGCTCACTTTTCATTCACCAAATAAAACCAACTTTGAACACCCTGTTTTCAAAGAATTAATTGATATTGGTGATATAATAAAATTAAAATAAACTCATATTTTGCCTGATAATGCTGTAATTATAGTATTATCAGGCTATATTTTTTTAAATATTTGTTAACACTATTGACAAATGGAAAATTCTTGCTAAAATAGTAATTAGCACTCGAGGTCATAGAGTGCTAAAACTTGAAAATTATTTTTAAATAGAGGTGACATTCTTATGACTATTAAACCACTTGCAGACAAGGTTCTGCTCAAATCGGTTGAGGCAGAAGAAACAACGGCATCAGGACTTTTTATTGCCGCATCGGCACAGGAAAAGCCTGAATTTATGCTTGTAGAGGCAGTTGGCCCGGGTACTGAAGAAAACCCGATGACTGTCAGCAAAGGCGACAAAGTAATCATTACAAAATACAGCGGCACAGATGTTAAACTTGACGGTCAGGATTACACAATCGCATCTGTTAAAGACATTCTTGCCGTAGTTGAGTAATCACATCAGAAATATGGGAGGTAATTTATAATGGCAAAGGATATTATTTTCGGCGAAGATGCCCGCAAGGCTCTTCAGGCAGGTATTGATAAACTGGCAAACACAGTTAAAATCACGCTCGGTCCTAAAGGCAGAAACGTGGTTCTTGATAAAAAGTACGGCGCTCCACTTATCACAAACGACGGCGTAACAATTGCTAAAGAAATTGAACTCGATAACGCTTTTGAAAATATGGGCGCACAACTTGTTAAAGAGGTTTCTTCAAAAACAAACGACGATGCAGGCGACGGCACAACAACTGCTACACTTCTTGCTCAGGCTCTTGTTCGTGAGGGTATGAAAAACGTTGCCGCAGGCGCAAACCCGATGGTTGTTAAAAACGGTATCAAGGCTGCCGTTGATGAAGCGGTTAATGCCGTAAAAGCAAATTCAAAGCAGGTAAGCGGCACAAATGATATTGCACGTGTTGCAACTGTTTCCGCTCAGGATGAATATATCGGCTCACTTATTGCAGACGCTATGGAAAAGGTTTCTGCAGACGGCGTTATCACTGTTGAAGAATCAAAAACAGCCGAAACTGTTTGTGAAGTTGTTGAGGGTATGCAGTTTGACCGTGGTTACATCAGCCCTTATATGGTAACAGATACAGATAAAATGGAAGCAGTTATTGATGATGCTCTCCTTCTTATCACAGACAAAAAAATTTCAACCGTTCAGGACATTCTTCCTCTTCTCGAATCAGTTCTCAAGAGCGGTCAGAAACTTGTTATTGTGGCTGAAGACGTTGAGGGTGAGGCTCTGCAGACAATTCTTCTTAACAAACTCCGCGGCACATTCACCTGCGTATGCGTAAAAGCACCCGGTTTCGGCGACAGAAGAAAGGATATGCTTCAGGATATTGCTGTTCTTACAGGCGGTCAGGTTATTACATCAGATCTCGGTATTGAACTTAAAGATGCAACAATGAATATGCTCGGCAAGGCTCGCCAGGTAAAAGTTACAAAAGAAAATACAATTATTGTTGACGGTGCAGGCGATGCAAACGAAATCAAAGCGCGTGTAGGACAGATCAGAACTGCTATTGAGGCATCAACATCTGAATTTGATACTGAAAAACTTCAGGAAAGACTTGCCAAAATGGCAGGCGGTGTTGCAGTTATCAAGGTTGGCGCTGCTACCGAAACAGAAATGAAAGAAAAGAAACTCCGTATTGAAGACGCTCTTGCTGCTACCAAGGCAGCAGTCGAAGAGGGCATTGTAGCAGGCGGCGGCGTTGCTCTTATCAATGCAGTTCCTGCTGTTGAAAAACTTCTTGATACAGATGACGCTGATTTCAAAACAGGTGTTTCAATCGTTCTTAAGGCACTTGAAGAGCCTGTTCGTCAGATTGCAAAGAATGCAGGCATGGAAGGCTCTGTAATTCTTGATAAAATCCTTAATGCAAATAAGGCAGGCTACGGCTACAATTTTGCCGCTAATGAGTACTGCGATATGATTGAAGCAGGTATCGTAGACCCTGCAAAGGTTACACGTTCCGCACTCCAGAACGCTGCATCTGTTGCATCAATGGTACTCACAACCGAGTCACTTGTAACAGATATCAAAGACCCGCAGGCAGACGCTGCAAATGCAGCCGCTATGGCAGCCGCAGCCCAGGGCGGTATGTACTAATACTTGCCTCCCTTGTTAAAGGGAGGTGCCGAGGCACGAGGCGGAGGGATTCGCCTATACCTTATTGGGAGGGTCTCCGTGCCCTCCCGTTTTTATATACCTAAATTTCTTGTCATTTCCTGTTGACAAACGTATTTTTTTGTATTATAATCTTACAAAATAGTATTTAAACACATTGACAAGAACAAAAATCGGTTTTGTGCTTTTATTCAGAGAAATGCCGGTCGGTGCGAGGCATTAAAAGTAAAATCGTAATATCCTCTTTGAGTGGCTGTACTGAAATTCAAGTAAGTGCAGACGGCGGCAACCGTTATAAATGCAAGCGAATGTTGGTTCGTTGAGTGCGTCTTGCAAAAGATGAAAAAGAGTGGTACCGCGGTATTAATTATCGTCTCTTTACCTTAACAGGGTAAAGAGGCGTTTTTTTGTTCTTAAATCAGGAGGTAAACTATGAAAGATGTTGTAGAAATCCGCTGGCACGGCAGAGGCGGTCAGGGTGCAAAAACCGCTGCTCTGCTCCTTGCCGATGTAGCGTTCAAAACAGGCAGTTATGTTCAGGGCTTTCCTGAATACGGCCCTGAAAGAATGGGTGCGCCAATTACTGCTTATAACCGTATAAGCAAAAACGAAATTCGTGTTCATTCCAATATTTATAACCCTGATTTTGTTGTTGTTGTTGACGAGGGTCTGCTCGATACCGTTAATGTTACCGCAGGTCTGAGCGAAGACGGCGCAATTCTAATTAACACAGCCAAGGGCAAAGATGAAATTATTCCTCATCTTCACGGCTACAAAGGCAGAGTGTTTACAGTAGATGCCCGCAAGGTTTCCGTTGCCTGCCTCGGCAAGTATTTCCCGAATTCACCTATGCTTGCAGGCATTGTAAAAGTTTCAAATGTTATGGATTTTGATGAGTTCCTCTCTGAAATGGAGGCATCATTCAGCCATAAATTTGCATCAAAGCCTGAGGTTATCGAGGGTAATATGAACGCTCTCAAAATGACTTTTGATGAAGTTAAGGAGGTTATCTAAATGAAATCAGATGTAAATAAATTAGGTCTTGATTGCAAATGGCAGGATCTTACGGAAGGTATGCAGATTTACGGTCCCGAAACCTCTGTACACTTTCATACAGGCGAGTGGACTTCAATTAAACCCGAACTTCACGAGGATTTGTGCATTCATTGCTTAATGTGCGTTCCTGTTTGCCCTGACAGCGTTATCCCTGTTGTAGACGGCAAACGCGGCGCTTTTGATTATGACCACTGCAAAGGATGCGGCATTTGCGTTAAAGCCTGCCATACAGGCGCTATCACAATGAAGGGGGTAAAGTAAAATGGCAAGAAGAGATCGCTTAAGCGGTAACGAAGCAGTTGCAGAGGCACTCCGCCAGATTAATCCGGATGTAATGGCTGCTTTCCCGATTACTCCGTCAACCGAAATTCCGCAGTATTTTTCAAAACTTGTTGCAAGCGGTAAAGTCGATTCGGAATTTATTCCTGTTGAGTCCGAGCACTCTGCAATGTCTGCAGTTATCGGTGCAGAAGCAGCAGGTGCACGTTCCGTAACTGCTACATCATCGGCAGGTATGGCTCTTATGTGGGAAGAACTTTATCTTGCCGCATCAAACAGGCTTCCCTGTGTGCTTACACTTGTAAACCGTGCGCTTTCAGGCCCTATCAATATTAACTGCGACCACAGTGACTCTATGGGCGCAAGAGATGCAGGCTGGATTCAGATTTATGCCGAAAATAATCAGGAGGTTTATGACAACCTCGTTATGGCTTACAGAATTGCCGAGCATAAAGATGTTAAACTTCCCGTTATGATTTGTCAGGACGGTTTCATTACCTCACACGCAGTGGAAAATATCAATCTGCTTGAAGATAAAGAGGTTAAGGATTTTGTTGGCGAATATGAGCCTGAAAATTATCTTCTTAATCCCGAAATGCCTATGGCTGTTGGTCCTTACAGTGTAACAAATTATTATTTTGAGGCTAAGAGAGCACAGGCAGAGGCACTTAAAAACGCAAAGCAGGTAACGCTCGATGTTGCCAAAGAATATAAAGAAATCAGCGGCAGAGAGTACGGACTTTTTGAAGAATATAAAATGGACGATGCCGAGTATGCAGTTGTTATTATCGGTTCGGCAGCAGGTACAACCAAAGACGCCGTTGATGCTTTAAGAGCACAGGGCAAAAAAGTCGGTCTTGTTAAAATCCGTTTGTTCAGACCGTTCCCTGCAAGCGAAATTGCCGATGCACTTAAAAACTGCAAAGCAGTTGCTATGATGGACAGAACAGAAAGTTATAACGACAACTGCGGTCCTCTCGGCTCAGAAGTTACAACCGCTCTTTACAGAGCGAAGGCAGACTGCCTTACAGTCAACTATGTTTACGGTCTTGGTGGACGTGACGTTACAGTTGACGATATGAAGAACATTTATGCAGAACTTGAAAAAATTGCCGAAGACGGCACAGTAGAAAACCCATACAGATATATGGGCGTAAGAGAGTAAGGGGGTCTTTTCAATGTATAATTTCAAAGAATATGTAGCAAGAGAAGAGCGCCTTGCAGGCGGTCACAGAATGTGCGCAGGCTGCGGCGGTACAATCGCAGTAAGAAACGTGCTTAAGGCAATCAAGCCGGGTGATAAGGCAGTAATCGGCAATGCAACAGGCTGTCTTGAAGTATCTTCATTTATGTATCCTTTTACATCATATAAGGACAGTTATATTCATAATGCGTTTGAAAATGCCGGCGCAACAATGAGCGGTGTTGAGGGTGCATATAACGTTTTAAAGCGTAAAGGCAAACTTGATGATACATATAAATTCATCACATTCGGCGGTGACGGCGGTACTTACGATATCGGTTTTCAGTCGCTTTCGGGCGCTATGGAGCGTGGTCACGATATGGTGTATGTCTGCTACGATAACGGCGCTTATATGAACACAGGTATTCAGCGTTCATCTGCTACACCTATGTTTGCTGATACAACTACAACTCCTGTCGGTTCACAGTCAAACGGCAAGCCGCAGTACAGAAAGGATCTTGCTGCAATCATCGCAGAGCATAAAGTTCCTTATGTTGCACAGACAACATTTGTTCAGAATTTCCGTGATTTGCACATCAAGTCCGAAAAGGCTATTTATACAAAGGGCGCTGCATTCCTCAATATTATGGCACCGTGCCCGCGTGGCTGGAGATATAATACATGGGATATTATGGAAATCTGCAAACTTGCAGTTGAAACACGATACTGGCCTCTTTTCGAGGTTGTTGACGGTGTATGGACTCTGAACTATGAGCCTAAGAGATACGTTCCGATTGAAGAATGGCTTTCAAAGCAGGGCAGATTCAAGCATATGTTCAAGCCCGAAAACGAGTGGATGATTGAAGCCTTCCAGAAGGAAGTAGACCGCCGCTGGGACGAACTCACAAACCGCTGCACCCGCTTCATGGGCGCATAACCCAAATAAATATTCATTTAAACGGTCGACTCACCCCGACCGTTTTTTCTTGACCTTTTATTAAAATAATGTTATATTAAAAGTGCCAAATGTAACTAAATATTATTTCACGGGGATAAGTGCGCGTTTTTATTTTCTTGATAAAAATGCACGCTCTTAAATCACGCGCTTATACCGTGTATTGATTTAGTTATGTTTGGCGACAGTTGAGCTGCGTTTTTTGTGCGTAGCCTTGGCTGCGCATTTTTTATTATTATATTGGAGGTAAATAAAATGAACACAAAACAAATTCGTGGGGTGGGGTGCCCTTACCCCGCCGCAAAACGCATTGTATCCTTGCTCTTATCTCTTGCAATGCTCATAACCCTCACCGCAGGAATCGATCTTTATTCTTATGCGTATGGTGATTATCAATATGGAGATTATGAGTATGATATACTTGATGACGGAACTGCTGAAATTATCAATTATATAGGTAATGACGCAATTGTAGCCATTCCTTCAAGGTTTAACAGATATACTGTAACCAGTATCGGTGCTGGAGCGTTCGGATATTGTGATGATTTAACAAATGTATTTATACCAAACAGTGTTATGAATATAGATGTTTATGCATTTGAAGGATGTGAAAGTTTAATAAATGTATCTATACCAAATAGTGTTACAAATATAGGTGATTATGCTTTTTACGGTTGTGAAAGTTTAACAAATGTATCTATACCGAATAGTGTAATAAATATAGGTAATAATGCATTTGATGGTTGTTCATTAACAGAAATTGAAATACCAGATAGTGTAAAAAATATCGGAAGCCTTGCATTTTATGGCTGTGACCGTTTAATCAGTGTTACAATACCGAGTAATGTAATAAGTATAGGTGCCGCACCATTTTTTGGTTGCACAAATTTAATGAATATTGATGTTGATTCTGATAATCAATATTACTCTTCACAAAACGGTGTATTATTTGACAAAAATAAAACTTTACTTATTGAATATCCTGTTGGCAATGTTAGAGAAGCGTATTCAATACCTTCCACTGTAGAATATATAGGATTTGGGGCATTTGACGGTGCAAGCTTAATAAGCATAACGATACCGGAAGGTGTAACAATTTTAGAAGATTCTGCGTTTGCTCATTGCACTAATTTAATAAATATATCTATACCAAGTAGCGTAATATTTATAGGACAGGCTGCATTTTCCGGCTGTTTATCTTTAAACAGAATAGAGATACCGGTGGGCATAATAGAAATTGATTTTTATACTTTTTTTGATTGTGAGTCATTAACTGAAATAGTAATACCTGTAACCGTAACAAGTATAATGTTTGGAGCATTTTGTGGTTGTGAATCATTAAAAGATATATATTACGGCGGAACAAAAGCAGAATGGGATAAAATAATTATTGATGCAGATAACGATGAGTTATTATATTCGAATATTCATTGTGTTTTGGTAGCCAATAATAAATTTAAAGATATTCAAAATGGATTTTACCTTCCATATTCAGATTATATAATGTACACTTCTGTATATAACAGTTTTATTGCAGGAACTAATCCGCCTTATTACACAGAATTTTCACCAACTGCATCAATAACCCGAGCAATGTTTGTAACGATTCTTTACCGTATGGCAGGCGAGCCGTATGCAAACAGTAATCCATACAGCGATTCGCCGTTTACTGATATTAAAGACAAATCAGTTTATTATTATGATGCGGCTTGTTGGGCGCTTGACAAAGGTATTACAAATCAGTTGACCTTTAAACCGTTTGATAATGTAACACGTGAGCAGACTGCATCATTCCTGTTCAGATATGCAAAGGGTAATAATCAGCTCGGCTGTAGGGCATATAAAAATGTTGATTTGTCAAAATACAGTGACAGTAAAAATATCAGCAGTTGGGCAACTGAACCTATGCAGTGGGCAAATTATAACGGAATGATAACAGGCACACAGCAGGGCACTGCCAATCCGCAGGGCGCAACTCAGCGTATCCACGCAACAAAGATTTTGTACGGCTTTGGCAAACTCTGCAATATCGGCAATTTTGAATAATTGAATGATAAACGAGTCGATGTTATTCCCTTGTCAGGGAAAATGTCAACAAGGTTGACAAAAGGGTTTGCATCGACCTCTACAAAAAATCAACCCCGCCGAATTAACGGCGGGGTTATCTTTTTGTTTATTACATCTGAAATTTTCTTATGTATTCTTCCATACATTTTTCAATGATTTCTTCAGCAACGGGTCTGTCGTCAACCTCAAGCACAGATGTCGGCTTGCTTTTTTCAAGTGTTTTGTAAACCTCAAAGAAATGCTTGATTTCATCAAAATAATGTGCAGGTAACTGGTCAATATTTGTGTAGCAGTTATAGTTCGGGTCATTAACTGGTACTGCAATGATTTTCTCGTCTCTTGCGCCGCTGTCGTCCATAATTAAAACGCCAATCGGCATACATTCAACAATCGTCATCGGCTGAATCTGCTCACTGCAAAGCACAAGCACGTCAAGCGGGTCTTTGTCGCTTGCATATGTTCTCGGAATAAATCCGTAGTTTGCAGGGTAATGCGTTGATGTAAAAAGTACACGGTCAAGTTTCAGCATACCTGTGTCTTTGTCAAGTTCATATTTGTTTTTGCCGCCCTTTGAAATTTCAATTACAGCATAAAATTTATCTTTTTTTATCCTTTTCGGAGATATATCATGCCATATATTCATCGTAATTCCTCCTTTGTCTGTCTTTATTCTATCATTTTTTGCCCGCAATTACAACATTTTGTTGCAACTTACCGTCTGTTTTTGTATAATAGACTGCGTTGGTGAGTGAACTATGAAAAATAACAAAATAAAAACTTTTAAATTTGCTTTTCAGAAATCTTTGCCCGTTTTTTTCGGCTATCTGTTTCTCGGCTCAGCTTTTGGCATAATGCTCTATGATGCAGGGTATAACTGGCTTTGGGCAATTTTTATTTCAATTATAGTGTATGCAGGCTCGGGTCAGTTTCTGCTTGTCAATCTGCTTGCATCGGGTGCAGGAATTCCCACCGTTGCAATGATGACGTTGTTCATAAATTCACGGCATATGTTTTACGGTCTGTCTTTTGTAGATAAATTCAAAAAAGGCGGCTGGCGTTATCCGTTCACCATTTTTACGCTTACAGACGAAACATACTCCGTTAACACGTCATTTAATGATGTTCCCGACGGGGTAGACGAGCCCCGTGCTCGCTTTATAATCGGTGAACTTGATCATCTTTACTGGATATTCGGTTCGATTGTAGGTTCGGTTGCAGGTCAGTTGATACCGATTGATTTTACAGGTGTTGACTTTTCAATGACCGCACTTTTCATCGTTATTTTTATTGATTTGATGAGAGGGCAGAAGGGCAGAATGAAACTTGTCGGCGTGCTCGGAATTTTTTCGGCAGTCATCTGCCTTGTGATTTTCGGTGCAGATAATTTCCTTTTGCCGAGCCTTGTAATTACCGTTCTTCTTCTTTCTGTTCTGAAAAGATATTTTACTGCAGAAAGGAGCGTGGCGTAATATGGCTCTCACAACTACACAGGCAGTTATTGTCATACTTGTTGCGGCAGCATGTACTTTTGCCACAAGGCTGTTTCCTTTCGCACTGTTCGGCGGTAAAAAGGAAGTGCCCGGGTTTGTTAAATATTTAGGTGATATTTTACCTGTAGCAATCATCGGCGTGCTTATTATTTATTGCTTCAAGGATTTTGTTAAAGGCGATTTCAATACAATTATACCGCAGATTATTGCAGGTCTTGCAACGGCAGGTGTTCATCTCTGGAAGAAGAACACACTTCTGAGCATTGCCGTCGGCACAATCGGGTATATGCTTTTAATTCATTTTGTATTCATATAAGATAAACGGCGGATTAACTAACCGCCGTTTTTTTACTGCCTCCCTTGTTAAAGGGAGGGGGACCGCCTGCGATGGAGGGATTCTTTATTAATATAAAATTATACAATTATTCCGCCGCCGATAACATAATCACCGTCATAAACTACTGCCGACTGTCCTTTTGTAACCGCTCTCTGCGGTTCGTCAAAGATTATCCTTACCTTGCCGTTTTCCTCAGGGCAGACGGTGCATGGCTGTTCCTGCATATTATATCTGATTTTTGCTTTTGCCCTTATTTTACTATCAGGCTTTTCAATGCTCACCCAGTTGAAATTTTCAACTTTAACCTCGTTTTCAAAAAGTTCTTCGTTTGTGCAGAGTATTACCTCATTGTTTTCAACATCTTTTTTGCAGACGTACATAGGCCGCGGCAGTGCAAGTCCAAGCCCTTTTCTCTGCCCGATTGTGTATTTAATAATGCCTACGTGCTCGCCCAAAATATTACCTTGTTTGTCTTTAAAATACCCGTGCGGATATTTTCTGTCTGTGTATTTTTCAATAAAACCGAAATAATCGCCGTCGGGCACAAAGCAAATATCCATACTTTCTTTTTTGTGCCTTGTCGATAAGTCGAGATTTTCGGCAATGCCTCTTGCCTCGTCTTTAGTATAATTTCCTAAGGGGAAAACAGTTTTTGATAATTGCTCCTGACTGAGTCCGTATAAAACATAACTCTGGTCTTTTTTTAAATCAGCGGCTTTTTTTATGCAGTATCTGCCGTTTCTGTATTCAATGTTTGCATAGTGACCCGTTGCAATTTTGCTGCACCCAAGTTTGTTTGCCTCATCAAGCATTACACCGAATTTCAGTTTTATGTTGCAGACAACACAGGGATTCGGCGTTCCGCCTGTTTCATATGTATCAATAAAATTTTTGATAACTGTGCTTTCAAATAGTTCTTTGTAATCAAGCAGTTTAAAAGGAATACCGAATTTTTTGCAGATATTTTCCGCATCGGCTATATCCTGCTCATTGCTGCAATAAAGTTTCATTGTGGCACCTATGCAGTCATATTCATTGCTCAAAATTCCTGCCGCAACCGAGGAATCCACCCCGCCTGACAGCGCAATTAAAATTTTTTCCATTATCTTTATCACCATTTTGTTGACTTAAATTGATTATAATCTTATAATTACATTATATACTAAATTAATTTTAAAATAAAGAGGTTTTTGTTATGCCATTCATTAACACAATTACAAATACGGAACTTACCGAAGAAAAGAAACTTGCCCTTAAATCCGAATTAGGCAAGGCTATTGAAATTCTCGGTAAAAACGAAAGTTGGCTTATGCTTGCTTTCAATGATAAGTATGATATGTACTTCAAGGGTGAAACTGCACCGATGGCTTTTGTTGATATATCTGTGTTCGGTCAGTCAACAGATGCTCAGTGCGAAGAAATGACCAAAGCAATGTGCAGAATTTTTGAAAAAGAACTCGGAATCGCACCCGATAAACTTTATGTAAAATATAACGGCTCAACGCAGTGGGGCTGGAATAATATGAATTTTTAAGGAGTTCCTATGACACTTCAGCAGATAATTGATGACAGTGAAAATATAGTCTTTTTCGGCGGTGCAGGCGTTTCAACAGAAAGCGGAATTCCCGATTTCAGGTCTGTTGACGGACTTTATAATCAGAAATATGATTATCCGCCCGAGGAAATACTGTCGCACACCTTCTTTTGTAATCATACAGATTATTTTTACAATTTTTACCGTGATAAACTGATTTGCACTGACGCTGAGCCAAATCCTGCTCATCTGAAACTTGCGGAACTTGAAAAATCAGGTAAACTTTCTGCGGTCGTTACGCAGAATATTGACGGACTGCACCAGAAAGCAGGCAGTAAAACGGTCTTTGAACTTCACGGTTCAACACTGCGCAATTACTGCACAAAATGCGGTAAATTCTTTGATGTTGATTATATTGCAGATTCTAAAGGTGTTCCGAAATGTGATAAATGCGGCGGTCTTGTTAAGCCGGATGTTGTTCTTTACGAAGAAGGTCTTGATAATAATACCGTAAACGGCGCAGTAAATGCCATTTCAAATGCCGACTGCCTTATTGTTGCAGGCACAAGCCTTACCGTTTACCCTGCGGCGGGATTTATTAGGTATTTCAGGGGCAAATATTTCGTTCTTATTAACAGAGATGAAACAGCGGCAGACAGTTCTGCCAATCTCGTAATACACGACAGTGTCGGCAAAGTCTTATCCGAAATAGAGGTGCGCTGATGGCAGTTTCTGTAATGCTCAAGCCTGCTTCGTCGCTTTGCAATTTGAAATGTAAGTATTGCTTTTATTCTTCACTTGCGCTGGACAGGCAGGAATATTCAAAAGGCTTTATGACTGCCGAAACTGCGCAAAATGTTATTAAATCTGCGTTTTTACTTGCGAAGGGAACGCCTGTCGTTTTTGTTTTTCAAGGCGGTGAACCCTCGCTTCGCGGTCTTGATTTTTACAAGGATTTTGTGCAGATATGTCAAAAAGAAAACAGTCAGAATTCTTCGGTATCTTTTTGCTTTCAGTCAAACGGCACTCTGCTTGATGATGATTGGTGCGCATTTTTTAAGAAAAATAATTTTCTCGTCGGCATTTCGCTTGACGGCAATGAAATTCAGAATCAATACAGAGTTTACCCTGACGGCAAAGAGTCTTTTTCAGATGTTATGAACGCCGTTTCGCTTTTGAAAAAGCATAATGTTCGGTTCAATATTCTGTCTGTCGTTACAAAAAATCTTGCCCGTTCAGGCAGAGAGCATTTTAGATTTATGAAACAGAATGATATTTTTGACTTTCAGTATATAAACTGCCTGAAACCGCTTGATAAGCAGGCTGACGGTGATTTGTATATGAACGAGGATGATTATGCAGAATTCCTTGAAAAAACATTCAGGCTTTATTATAATTCAAATATGAGAGGCAGTAAAACTTCTATCCGCAGTTTTGATAATTACTTAATGCTTCTTTCAGGCGGCAATGCCGAGCAGTGCAGTATGAACGGTTTTTGTTCACCTCAGTTTGTTGTCGAGGGCGACGGTACGGTTTATCCCTGTGATTTCTTCTGTACAGATGAATTTGAACTTGGTAATATTAACAATAAATCTTTTCTTGAAATGAGCAGGGGAGAGGCATTTAAAAAGTTTCTTAAATCAGGTGTTGATGTTGACGAACGCTGCAAACACTGTACATATTTTGCACTTTGCAGGGGCGGCGGATGTAAACGGCAGAAACTTGACGGCAATTTTTGCCGTGTATATAAAAAATTCTTTTCATCATCAATTGATATGATGAAAAATATGATTGGCAGGTAAAACCATATGAAAAAAGTATTATCGTTAATTCTTTGCTTTGCATTTATTTTCTGTATTTTTGCAGGCTGCTCCGGCAATGATGAAAAAGAGCCCGAGACTACATCTGAGCCTGTTTCACTGCAGTTTACAACTGATGAAAGCAACAGTTATTTAAGCCCGAGTTCCGTTCGTGCTTATGAAACACTTTGTGATGCAGTTATAAATGGAAAAAGTGAAGCAAATTTTAATACTACGCTGATTAATGATGTAAACAGACTGTTTTATTCAGATTTTCCGCTTTCCTGCCTCGTCAGCAAAATGGATTTAAAGCCTGATAATACAGGCGTTTCAATCGTTTATAAAAATAACACTGACGAACATTTAAGGCTTGTTTCGGAATTCAGCGCAAAGGTAAATGAAATTTTATCCGAATGCGGTTTCGGCAAGGTAAATAATAATGCTCTTGTTTTGAATTTGTATTCTTATATTACAAAGAATACCGAAATAAACAATCAAAGCAATAATACTTATGACGTTATCGTTAATTCAACAGGCTATTCGTCTTCGTTTGCAGGCGCATTTGCTTATCTTCTCAATCAGGCAGGCGTTAAGGCTTCTGTCGTTAAATCAACGAATGATGACGGTATTGCCTTTATGGCAGAAACTGATTTTAAGGGAATGAATTATATTTTCAATCCTTTCTTTGAAGCAAATTATAATAAGGGCGAGGCGCTTCGCTATTTTGCGCTTGATTATGCCGATATGGTGTCAGCAGGCTATACTGATGTAAGATACAGAAATGACGACAGCGTTGTTTTTGACGACGGCGAAAATGATTTTGCCCGACTGCGCAGTTCTGTTTCATATACACTTGACGGTAACAGCCTTTCCGTCAAAACCGAAAACGGCGATTTTCAGATAGAATTATAGTTGTATCGTCTTTTAACATCGTTAAATAAATCGTAGAGGAGGGTTTCCGTGCCCTCCCGTAAAATCAAATAACGCTTGTAGGGGAGGGTTTCCGTGCCCTCCCGTCAAATAAAAACAAAAAGGAGTCAAACCAATGAAAGAAATTTACGAAAAGCCAATCATAAGCATTGAGGAATTCAAAACAGTTGATGTCATCACAGCAAGCACCAATCCGGGTGATGACAACGACACACCGTTCCCATTCGGATAATTATTAATTCATAAAATAAAAACCGTTCACTCGAACGGTTTTTTTGATGTACTGTTAAATAATTTATTAAAATTGTTTGAATTTATTGTATAACTATTGCTAATTTATTAAAAATATGTTAAATTAGTACTATTCCAATTCAAGGGGGTATTCCATGGCTGAAGAAAGCTTAAAACAAAAAGTCACCGGTATAGTTGATAATGTCAAGTATTACTGGAAAGAACCACCGAAAGGCAAATTTATGTCTTTCAAAGAAATAGTCGCTTATTCCTTCGGAGGAATCGGTGCTTATTTTATAATTTGTATGTGCCAGAACTTAATTGTAAGTACAACAAATATGTTCGTTGGTGCTGCAATCGGCGTCGGTCCTACCGATATGTATATTTTGTACATAATTGCAACACTTGCAAATATTCCTTTGACTGCTGTCAGAGCGAATATGATTGATAATACACGAGGCAAAGCCGGTAAGTACAGACCGTACCTTATTTCTATGGGTCTTCCTACTGCGCTTCTTGCTGTTGGTTATGTATGTTTCCCATATGAAAAACTCGGTGTGCTGCTTGGTGACGGTAATGTTTTCGGCAAGGCAAAGGCTTATGTTGCAACCTGTGCAGTAGTATTGCTCTTTAACCTTCTTTTACAGTTTTTCTTTAATTTCTTTAACGATGCTTATACAAACCTTATCCACGTTCTTTCTCCGAACACTCAGGAAAGGTCAGACGTACTTGCAGTTAAGTCTGTAGTATATTCTTTAGCACCGTCAATTATGAATATTGTTCTGCCGATTGTTGCTCAGGTAGTGGCAGATAACGATCTTTATGATTTAAGAGTTTACAGAATTTCTTATCCTGTATTCGCAGTTATAGGTATGCTTGTTACTATCCTTATCTATGCTAATACAGAAGAAAAAATTGTTCAGGCAAAAACACACACAATTCAGATTAGTTTTATAGACTCACTCAAGGAAGTTGCTAAAAACAAGTATTTCTGGATTATTTCACTTGCAGGCTGGCTCGGTTTCCTTGAAGGCGCTTACGGCAGCATTCTGCAGTGGTCTTATACATACGGTCACACCTGTAACGGCGGTACATTTGCTGTTATCCAGACGTTAACAGGCAATGCTTCACTCTGGGGTATGCTCCTTGCTCCGTTCTGTATCAGAAAATGGGGTAAGAAAAAGGTTCTCCTCGGTGTAAACTTTATGAATATCGTTTGTATTCTTTCGATGATTATTTATAAAGAAAGCATCTGGTGGCTCTTTATTTGTGTTTATTTTAACTGGATGTTCGGTGCGTTTGAGCAGATTACAACGCCTGCTATTCAGGCAGATATACGTGATTACCAGCAGTATCGTTCGGGTGAAAGAATTGATGGTATGTTCGCTGCCGTTCTTACAATCGGTAATGTTATAACACTTCTTACATCAGGCGTTCTTCCTGCTGTTCAGAAATCATTCGGTATTTATGAGGGCAACGGCTACGAATCACCATATGATATTCTTGATGTTACAACCGGTCAATCCGGTCTTCTTTATCAAATGATGACCGCTCTTATCCTTATGGCTGCTCTCGGTGCATTCCTTAATATGGTGCCGTATTTCTTCTATGATTTCACCGAAAGAAAGCAGAAATCGGTTGTTCGTGTATTAAAGGTTCGTGCTATGTTTGAAGACTACAGCAACAACGCTCTTAACAATCATCAACTTGTTGAGGCTATCGACCTTATTAATAACGCAAGGGAAATGGCAGTTGCTGAGCCTAAGGAAGTTTCCAAGGCAATGTATAAGAATGTTAAGGATAAGGCTGAAAAGAAACTTGCAAAGAAAGCATATAAAGACGCTCTTGAATTCAATGAAGAAATTGAAATTTCAAAGTTTGTATGTGCTGAAATTGATAAGTTCCAGTCAGACTTATATAAGCATGAGATTAATGTTTCCACACAGATTTACAATCAGGGCATAGACGGCATTAAATATATTGATATTAATGCTGCTAAGGCTGAACTTGCAAAGGCAAAGGCACTTCCTAAGAAGACGGAAGATGAAAAGGCATTCAGAACATTTGAAATTGACATTGCCAAGAAAAAGATTTCCTGTAAAAAGGCATATGATAAATATTACGGATCTCTTAATAATTTCGTTTCTCCGAGTATGGAAAATCTTACTGCTCTCTTTGATAAGGAAGATGATATTGATGAAAAGATTTTCGAGTTAGTAGCAGAAAAAACTGTTGCTAAGAAGGAAGACGATAAAGAAAAAGCAAACGCACTTACTGCACAGATTAAGGCTCTTCAGAAAGAAAAGAAGAATATTCAGAAACAGTCAAAAGATCTTCAGAATGAGTTTGCAAAGTTCAATCGTGCTGCAAAACTTTTCAACGATGCCAAAAAACTTCTTGCCCAGGAAGAAAACTTTACTCACTTTGATGAAATTGCCGCTCTTTATGATGAGGCAAAATTCAAAGCAGAAGAAGAAGACAGAATTAAGGAAGAAGAAATGCAGAAACGCATTGCTGAAGAAAAAGCAGAACTTGAGCGCAAAAAAGCACTCAAGGCAGCAAAGAAAAATAATAAGTAATAATTTTTGCCGGGCGGGAATATCCGCTCGGTTTTTTATTTTTAAATTGTCTTTTGTAGGGTGTGGAATCTTTGACGCACCGTTTTTATAAAATTGCTTTCAAATTTACACATTCTCGATTGTTAACCAAAACCCCACTTTGTCATAGTATAAACAAAGTGAGGTTTTTTATTATGTTTTTATATATAAAAATCGGTTCTGTAACTAATGCACAGCGTGCGGTTTCAGTGCTGAAAAAAAACAAAATTAAGGCACAGATAATCAGAATGGATAACCCCCGGCCCGGAGATGGCTGCGGCTATATGATAAAAGTCAGAAAAGAAGAAAGTGAGGCTGTTCATATTCTTCAGAATAACGGCATAAGAATTTTGGGGGTAGTTGATGAGTGATTTACTTTGATAATGGTGCTACAACATATCCGAAACCTGAAATTGTATTCAGGCAGACTGTAAACGGATTTAAAAATTACAGTTTCAATTCCGGCAGAGGCGGATATTCGGCATCAATAAGCGCATCGGAAAGAATTTATAATGTGCGTGAAAAAATCGGCTTAATGTTTGGCGCAGAGCCTCAGAATATTGTTTTTACAAAAAATTGCACCGAAGCACTTAATATTGCAATCAAAGGGCTTGTAAAAAAAGGCGATCATATTATTATTTCATCACTTGAGCATAATGCAGTTTTTCGTCCCGTATATGCTTTGCACAGTGCAGGCTATATTGATTTTGATATAGCCGATTTTTCTTTTGATGAAGATGAAACTGTTGCTAATTTTGAACGGCTTATCAGGCGCAATACAAGTCTTATTGTCTGTATGCATTCTTCAAATGTTTTCGGCGTAGTATTCCCAATAAAAAAAATAGGTGAGATGGCAAAACGCCATAATGTCAGATTTGTTGTTGACTGTGCACAGTCGGCAGGAATTCTGCCGGTTAATATGAAAGAATTTAATATTGATGCGATTTGTGCACCCGGTCATAAAAGCCTTTACGGGGCTATGGGCACAGGCTTTGCTGCATTTGCCGATAATATGGATATATCCACCATTATCGAAGGCGGAACGGGCAGTGAGTCACTTAATCCAAAACAGCCGCTTTCACTGCCTGACAGGCTTGAATCGGGCACTCTGAATAATGCAGGAATAATTTCACTCGGTGCAGGCATTGATTTTATTAACAGGCGCGGCATGGATAATATTTATAATCACGAGTTATTGCTGATTGATTATATTTACCACGGTCTTGAAAAAATTCCGAATGTAAAATTGTATTGCCCTAAACCTGAAAAAAATAAGAGTACTCCGCTTTTGTCTTTCAATTTTAAAGATTATTCTTCTGAAAAGGCAGCAGCCTATCTTGCACGGAATAATATAGCAGTGCGTGCAGGACTTCATTGTGCACCGCTTGCTCATAAACATTTCGGAACGGTCGAGACAGGAACTGTCAGAATTTGTCCGTCAGTATTTACAACAAAAAAAGACTGCGAAATTTTAATAAATACTATTAAAAAACTTAACAAATAATCTTTATTATTTATAATTAATGTGATAAAATAAATATATAATTTAATAAATAATAAAGAAAAGGGGAAGTATAATGCTGAATTCAATATCGGAATTTTTTAACAGAGTGCTAAGTGTTTTTTCAACCTTCCGCTTTTATGACTTTCTTGATATAGTTGTAGTTGCAATCATTATATACGTTGTCATCAGAATTATAAGGGAAACAAGGGCAATGCAGTTAGTAAAAGGTATTGCCTTTCTGCTTTTGATGTATTTTGTTGTAAACCTTATGAATATGGAGGCGTCAACATATATTTTTAAGCAGATTTTTGCCAATATTCTGCTGATAGTGTGTATAATTTTTGCTCCCGAACTGAGAAATATTCTTGAGCAGATCGGCAAGGGAACTGCACGTAAAAATTTTAAAACCATCATTCATCCCGGTGTTGCAATTGATATTGCTGAAATCGAAAATGGTATTGAATCCGTTATTAAAGCCTGTTCAAATATGAGCGATACAAAAACAGGTGCTTTAATTGTTTTTGAAAATGAAACTCTGCTGGGTAATGTAATTGACAGCGGAACAATTATTGATGCTAAACCTTCAAGAGCGCTGATTGAGAATATTTTTTATCCTAAAACGCCGCTTCATGACGGTGCCATGGTTATTCGTGACGGCAGTGTTTATGCAGCAGGATGTATTCTGCCGCTTACAAAGAAAAATGTTAAATCTTCTTACGGCACAAGACATCGTGCCGCTATTGGACTTTCAGAAGAAAGTGATGCAGTTATTGTAGTCGTTTCCGAAGAAACAGGCGCGATTTCCGTTGCAAGAAACGGTTCTCTTACCCCTGATATTTCTGACGGTGATTTGCGTGATATTTTAATGTCGGTATTTGTTCCATCAGGATCTTCAGCCGATGATAAAATTATCACAAGGCTTGTTAGGAGGGTGAGAAATAATGACAAATAAAAAAAGAATTTTTTCATTGCGCAAACTGATTTATAATGATAAATACCTTATTGTCTGTTCCATTTTGCTTGCTGTTATTATTTGGGTTGCAACATCAATGAATCTCAGCCCCGAAACTACAAAAAAAATTACAGTTCCCGTTACAATTGATTTTACCGATACCCTTGCAGGGCAGCTTGGCATTGAATATTTCGGCAATAAAGATATTACTGTCGAAGTCAAGGTCAGTTGTAAAAAATATCTTGCTAAAGATATAAGTGATGACGATATCAATGCTTCACTTCAGATAAGTACCGTAACGTCAACAGGGTATCACTCGGTACCTGTTCTTGTAACTGCGAACGATGAATCGGATTTTTCCATTGAAAGTTATTTCCCGACCTCGGTAGAAGGTTATTATGATATAGCCTCGGAAACGAAAAAGCCTGTAGAAATCCGTTTCGCTGATGATGATTTTCTTGAAGACGGTTATGTTCTCGGTACAACTACTTTAAGTGAAAACAGTGTAACGATTAAAGGACCTAAAACTTATGTCGATTCTGTTGATAAAGTAATTGCCGATGTTCAGTTTGATAATAAACTTTCAGAACCTCAGGTAGTTGAACTGAAACCGAAGGCGGTCGATTTAACAGGCAGAGAGGTTTCTTATGTAAACGTTACTGCTGCTGAAAACAGTCTTACTGCAACAATTCCGGTACTCAAGGTAGTTAATCTGCAAACTACTGTAAATTTGCTTAATGCGCCTGCAAATGCCGAAGATTTGTTGGATATTACGTATTCGGTTCCTTCAATTCAAGTCGGTATTCTTAAATCGTCTAATATTACTTCGGCAGTTATAGGTGATGTTGATTACACAAGGCTTGGCAGCGGTACTAATGTTTTTACTTTTGATGCTTCAAAAGTAAACGGCTTTACTGTTCTTGACGGTACAACAAATATTGAGGTTACAATAACTCCGAAATAATTATTTCACAGTTCTTAAAACAATAAACTTGCAGGAATGGTCTCTGTGCCCTCATGCAAAAAGAAAGCGTACGGTAAATCCGTACGCTTTTTTGTTATAAATTTCCTATTCCGCAGGTCTTTCCGAATCCGCACAAAATTTTCGCAGCGTGAATACGTCTTGTAGCATTCTTTGGATATATATAGCTCTGCATTGTTCCTGTAATCATATTTTCGTAATTTGCCCATCTGATAGGTTCAACAGCCCATTCGCTGATATTGTTGCTGTCAGGGAATTTGCTTAAATCGGTATTTCTATATCGGCTGTCAATTTTACCAATCATATCCGTGTATCTGTATAGAAATGCAGCCGTCTGTTCACGGGTAACTGCATTTTCGGGGGCAAAGTGTGTTTCTGTTGTAATTTTTTTATCAAGTGCCCAGCACGCAGCATCATAGTAATATGCCTCAACATCGTCAATATCGTCAAACGGTGTTTCATTGTGCGGATTATTGTTTTTGTACGGTTCACCCGCCATTCTGTAGAGAATAGTTATAAACATTCCTCGTGTAAGGGCTTCGGCAGGCGAAAAGTGTGTGTATTCAGGTGGATTAGTACCCATTATAAAGTCATTATTAATTGATGTGTAATTCAGGTATTCTTCATATCCCGGGTAGTCGCCGATATCATCAAATTTCATTGTACGGAATCCGAATGAATATGACCAGCCGGGCGAATAATATGTGGTTGAGCCTGATTTTGCATATGCACGTATCTGAATGGAGTAGTTATGCGTTGTGGTAAGTCCTTTCAGAAAATAACTGTTGGTATTTGTTCGTCCTGCAACAGTCCATTCACCATGAGGACTTGAAAGCAATCTGATTTCATAGCCCTGTGCCTTGTCTACTGTTTTCCATTTGATGAGCGCTGATGTACCTGTTACGTCAACAGTAAATGTGTTTTTATCAACATAATCAAGGTCAATCGGTGTTCCCGTAAGATCTGAGTAAATCGGAATGAGAAATGTTTTCGGTGCAGATAAAATATTTGCCTTTTTGTAGGCATTGTATTGAATTGCTGCTTCGGATGCAGCACCCTGAACATTTGCCATATATTCGTGTTCAAATCTGTTTTTTGATGCAGGATTGACATTGAATTTTTGAAGATATCCTGTGCTTTGAGTAGACGTGTAATTATTTGCAATCCACTTAGCACCGTTTATAATTGAAAGATAAGGGTTTGTCCACGGTCTGTTGTATTTATCGTTGCTGTTGTAATTAATAAGGTCTGAACGGATGTAACCGTCATAGTTTTTGCCGTTGTATGTTACTGAAATGCTGTACCATACATATCCGTCGCTTTGCTTTGATGTTGCTCCCTTATAATTAACCTTGGTGCCTGTAGGAAGCGTAACAAGATGTGTTGTACTTGTAGAAGGACCTTTTCTTACCTTGCAGGCGCAGTTGGTGACATAACCCGAAGCATTTAATGAAGCCCATTTAAGACCATCCTTAGCGCCTGTGTTGGCACCGATATTGTAGTAGTTATAAATGCCTTCATAACCTGAATATGAGCCGCTTGCACCGCCTGCCGTAGGTTTGGCACCTCCGACTTCCTGCATAATTTTTGATGCAAGATAGTATGCTGAGAGTCCGCTTTGTTTTGCCGCTTCCATAATCGCTTCGCTGTAGTATTTTCCGTGAGGCGGATCATACCAGTGATTAACTCCGTTTGAATCAAGATACTGAATGTGTGCTTTCTGCATCCAGGTACCTTTTATTATTGCTTCAACACCATCCTGATTGTGTGCAGAATTATATGCTGTTGATTCAAACTGGAAAATATATTTTTCATCAAGAAAATTAAGCGGATTCAGATAATATTTAACAGCCTTTTCGGATGCTGCAACCCATGATTTGCCTTCTGTAATTTTATATTCACCGTTAACGTAGCACTTACTGCAGTCGCAGTAATATCCGTTTGCCGCGTTGCTGTTTGTTTTCTGAATGTTTTGCTGTGAATGAGGAGTTCTTTCATTCGCTGCTGCCTCGTCAAGTGACAGATTAGTTTGTAACGCCTGAAAAGTCCAGTTCGGATATTTATTGTGAAGTTCAACAAGAGGTGCTATATATTCTTCCGTAAAGCCTACTCTTCTGAGTTCATCAGCATAACTTGATGCTTGTGCCGTAATAAATCCGTTTGGTATAATTCCTGCACAGATAATAATTGAAAACAGCATACTAAGTATTCGCTTTTTCATATTTCTGTCTCCTTAATTTTAATAATCGTTACAAATATAATCTCATATTTTAATCATTTTGTCAATTATATATGTAATTTTGTAATAATTTATATTATAAGGTAAAGAATGGTTAAATTTCTT
>JACTVT010000056.1 GCA_014465955.1 Eubacterium sp.
ACTCCCCCATATCCATTAAATGAATATGAGGGATAATTATAAAATATTACATTTATATAATCATTTTAGTCTTTATCATCAGTTAAAACCTTAGGTTCTTCCTTGGTTTCATCTACCTTTGAATTCTTTTTATTTTTCTTTTCTTTTGCAGCAGCCTTAGCAGCCTCAACTTCTTTCTGGTGCTGTTCCATCTTTGTCTTATTCGTATTTACAGCCCAACGTTGAATCTTCATTTTAGTTCTGTCTGCACCTGTTTCAATAACAATATCTTCTTCACGGATAGTTACAACTCTGCCTACAATACCGCCGATTGTAATGATTTCGTCTCCGATTTCAAGTGCTGCTCTCATTTCCTGCTCTTCTTTCTGACGCTTCTTCTGAGGGCGGATCATAAAGAAATACATAACAACGAGCATTACAACCATAATAATAATCATTGATGTCGGATTTGATGCAGCTCCATCAGCAGCCGCCTGTGAACCAAGACTAAGTAAATTTAACATAAAATTTCCTCCAAATTATAATAACTATACATATTATATAGACAAGTTGAATAAAATGCAAGACTTTTTTAAATTCTCGTATCAAGTTTTACACAATATTCATTTTTAAAATCTTCAAACGAGTTATTCTCAATATTTTTTCTGATTTGCGTCATAAGGTTATTGTAAAAATACAGATTATGCATAACCGTCAGACGCATACCGAGCATTTCATTTGCTTTGATTAAATGACGAATATACCCCTTACTGTAATTTTTACATACAGGGCAAGAGCACGCCTCATCAATCGGCCTGTCATCAGTAACATATTTTGCATTGTTGATATTTATAATACCCTTTGAAGTAAACAAATGGCCGTGACGCGCATTTCTGCTCGGCATAACGCAATCAAACAAGTCTATTCCCCTGCTTACACCCTCCAGAATATTACCCGGAGTACCAACGCCCATAAGATATCTTGGTTTATTTTCAGGCGCATACGGCAAAACCGATGACAACACTCTGTACATATCCTCTTTCGGCTCACCTACTGCAAGTCCGCCGACTGCATAGCCGTCAAGACCCATTTTTGCAATAAGTTTCATATGTTCTATTCTTAAATCATCAAATGTGCAGCCTTGATTTATACCGAAAAGCAATTGATTTTTATTGATTGTTTCAGGCAAAGAATTCAGCCTGTCCATCTCTATTTTACATCTTTCAAGCCATCTTGTTGTGCGTTCGCATGCCTCTTTTGCATATTTATAAGTAGACGGATTTTCAACACATTCATCAAATGCCATTGCAATAGTTGACGCCAAATGGCTCTGAATCTGCATTGATTCTTCAGGTCCCATAAAAATTTTTCTGCCGTCAATATGCGAATTAAAAGTTACGCCTTCTTCTTTGATTTTGTTTAACTTTGCAAGCGAAAAGACCTGAAATCCGCCGCTGTCAGTTAAAATAGGTTTATCCCAATTTGTAAATTTGTGAAGTCCGCCCATTTTATAAACTACTTCGTCATTAGGTCTTACATGAAGATGATAAGTATTACAAAGCATTACCTGAGTATCTATATTTTTCAAATCCTCAGTGGATAATCCGCCTTTAATTGCCGCAGACGTGGCAACGTTCATAAAAGCAGGAGTTTGTACAGTTCCGTGAACTGTTTCAAATACTCCCCTTCTGGCGTTGCCTTCTTGTTTAATTACTTTAAATTCAGCCATAATTCTCTCCGATTACATAAATTAACAAATAAACATTGAATCCCCAAATGAAAAAAACCTGTATTTTTCTTCAACCGCTGTATTATAAGCATTCATAATATTGTCAAAACCTGCAAAAGCAGAAACGAGCATTATAAGTGTGCTTTCCGGAAGATGAAAATTCGTTATCAGTGCATCAATACATTTAAACTCGTAACCGGGATAAATAAAAATTGAAGTATCATCTTCATCTTCACATATACAGCCGTTTTTAACTGCAACGGATTCAAGTGTTCTGCATGAGGTTGTTCCGACTGCAATAACCCTGCCGCCGTTTTTCTTGGTTTTGTTAATTAAATCAGCAGTTTCTTTCGGCATTATATAATGCTCACTGTGCATATTATGCTTTGTGACATCATCTACTTTAACAGGTCTAAATGTACCAAGCCCGACGTGAAGTGTTACATAACCGATTTTAACGCCTTTTGCTTTGATTTTCTCAAGCATTTCGGGTGTAAAATGCAGACCCGCGGTAGGTGCGGCAGCAGATCCCAATTCCCTGCTGTAAACAGTCTGATACCGTTCTTTATCCTCAAGTTTTTCTCTTATGTAAGGCGGCAGCGGCATTGACCCGATTTCATCAAGCACCGCAAACAAATTACCGTCACAGGTAAATTTTACAAATCTGTTGCCGTCTTCTTCATTAATTCTTACAATTTCACCGATTAATTTTCCGTCACCGAATGAAAACTTCGTTCCGATTTTTGCTCTTTTACCGGGTTTGCAAAGGCATTCCCAAACATCATTTTCTTTTTGAGCAACAAGAAGAAATTCAACAACGGCGCCCGTTTCTTCTTTAACACCGAAAATTCTTGCAGGAATAACTCTTGTGTCATTCAGAATAAGGCAGTCATTTTCGTTAAGATATTCAGTTAAATTATAAAAATGCTTATGCTCAATATCACCGTTTTGCTTATTCAGAATCATCATTCTTGATGAACTTCTCGGCTCAACAGGTGTCTGAGCAATCAATTCTTCAGGCAAATTATAAAAAAAATCAGATGTTTTCATATTTTCCTCGAATATTATTTATTTTTTATTTGACATATATATATAATAAGTGATATTATATCTAAAAGGTTTTTTAATGACCTTAAGTATTATATTGCATTTTATCTTGTTTTACAAGATATTTTTAAGGAGAATTTACCAATGAACAAAAAGTATAATGTAGGTATTGTTGGCGCAACAGGTATGGTTGGTCAGCGTTTTGCCACACTTCTTGCAGACCACCCTTGGTTTAACGTAGTTTGTCTTGCAGCATCGTCAAGATCTGCAGGTAAGCCTTATTCTGAGGCTGTAGGCAAAAAATGGTGTATGGATACAGAAATCCCTGAAAATCTTAAAGATATCGTTGTTATGGACGCAACGGCAGATATTGAAAAAATCACCAAACTTGTTGATTTCGTTTTCTGTGCAGTAGATATGAAAAAAGACGAAATCAAAAAACTTGAAGAAGAATATGCAAAGCACGAATGCCCTGTAGTTTCAAACAACAGTGCTCACCGTTTTACTCCCGATGTTCCTATGGTTGTGCCTGAACTCAATGCAGACCATATCAACATTATCCCTAAGCAGAGAGAGAGACTCGGCACAAAGCGTGGCTTTATCGCAGTTAAGTCAAACTGTTCACTTCAGTCTTATGTGCCTGCCCTCTTCCCTCTTCACGAAAAATACGGTGTTAAAGATGTACTTGTTTGTACTTATCAGGCAATCAGCGGTGCAGGCAAAACATTTGATACTTGGCCTGAAATGATTGACAACGTTATTCCGTATATCGGCGGCGAAGAAGAAAAAAGTGAAAAAGAACCGCTTAAACTCTGGGGCAAAATCGAAGGCAATGAAATTAAACTCGCTGAAAAACCTAATTTCACTGCTCAGTGCATCCGTGTTCCTGTTTCGAACGGTCATTTGGGTGCAGTATTCGTAAACTTTGAAAATAAACCGTCAAAAGAAGAAATGATTAAGGTATGGGCTGATTTCAAAGGCAGAGCACAGGAACTTGAACTTCCTTCCGCTCCAAAACAGTTCCTTAATTACTTTACAGAGGATGACAGACCTCAGATTAATTCCGAAAGAATGCTTGAAAACGGTATGGCAATCTCAATCGGAAGATTAAGAGAAGATACACAATATCAATATAAGTTTGTATGCCTTTCACACAATACATTAAGAGGTGCTGCAGGAGGTGCAGTTCTTCTTGCTGAACTTTTATGTGCTGAAGGCTATATGGATTAATTTATAAGGAGAAATCGCTATGAAAGAACCTATTTTTACAGGTGCAGCCGTTGCAATTATCACACCGATGAACGATGACGGCTCTGTTAATTATGATGAATTTGCAAAGTTTATTGATTGGCAGATTAATAACGGCACTGACGCTGTTGTTATCTGCGGCACAACAGGAGAAAGTTCAACACTTGAGGTTGATGAGCATAATGAATGCATCCGCTGGTGCATTGAATATGTCAACGGAAGATGTAAGGTTATTGCCGGAACAGGTTCAAATTCCACTGCATCCGCAATCGAAATGAGCCAAGAGGCCTGCAAGAACGGCGCTGACGCACTTTTGCTTGTAACTCCGTACTACAACAAAACAAGCCAAAGAGGTCTTATTGCGCATTACACGGCAATTCACGATGCTACCGACAAGCCGATTATCCTTTATAATGTTCCGTCAAGAACAGGTGTAAACATTCAACCCGAAACTGCCGCTGAACTTGCTAAACTTCCGAGAATAAACGGTATCAAGGAAGCAAGCGGAAACCTTGATCAGATTGCAAAAATCAATGAATTATGCGGTGACGAACTCAATATCTGGAGCGGTAACGATGACCAGATTTATGATGTTCTTGAAAGAGGCGGAAAAGGCGTTATCAGCGTTCTTTCAAATGTATGTCCTCAGGAAACACACGATATTGTTGCCGCTTATCTTGATGGTGATAAAGATAAATCACAGTCGCTTATGGATAAGTATATGAAGCTTGCAAAAACTCTTTTCTGCGATGTTAACCCAATTCCTGTAAAAGAGGCTTGCAATATGATTGGCTTCAAGGCAGGTCACTGCAGACTTCCGCTTATTGATATGACTGATGAGAACAAAAAAAATATGAAAAACGTTCTTAATGAATACGGACTTATAAAATAATAATCAAAAAGGAATTATAAAATGACTAAAATTATTCTTTCCGGTGCAAACGGTAAAATGGGCAGAGTAATTCAGAATGTTGTGTCATTAAGAGATGATTGTGAAATTGTTGCAGGTGTTGACTTGAACACCGAAAGTACCTCATTCCCTGTTTATACAGATATAAACGAAATTACCGAAAAAGCAGATGTTATTATTGATTTTTCAAATCCGGTTCTGCTTGACAGTCTGCTCGCTTACTCAAAAGCAAATAAAATGCCTTTGGTTATTGCGACGACAGGCTATGACGATAACCAAAAAGCACAAATTAATGATGCTTCAAAGGAATGTCCTATTTTCTTTACCTATAATATGAGTATGGGTATCAATCTTCTTGCAAATCTTGCAAAAAAGGCTGTTTCGGTTCTCGGTTCGGATTTTGACATTGAAATTATCGAAAAGCATCATAATCAGAAAATTGACGCACCGAGCGGCACTGCTTTAATGCTTGCAGACGCAATCTGCGAAAAGATTGATAACGATATGAAATATGAATATGACCGCCATTCAAAGCGTGAAAAAAGAACTAAAAATGAAATTGGTCTGCACGCAGTAAGAGGCGGCACAATCGTCGGCGAGCACGACATTATGTTCTGCGGACGTGATGAAATAATTACGTTGTCCCACTCTGCAAGGAGTAAAGAAATATTTGCTGTAGGCGCTGTTAATGCCGCCGTTTATATGAACGGCAAGGATGCCGGTCTTTATGATATGGCAGAATTAATAAAGTAACTAACCTAAACTAAACTAAAACACCACTGAATTTTCAGTGGTGTTTTTATAGTACTAAAAATTATTTATCCAATATCTGCAAATTTGTTCATTCGGACATTCACTGTCAGTAACTACATTTTCCAAAATGCCATTGCATTTTTCAACTACTCTGCGTGAACCTATATTTGATTTATGAACGCCAATCAAAACTTTATATATTTTTCTATTCTTTGCCTCTTGCAGCATAAGAGTTAACATCTGAGTGGCATATCCTTTTAAACGTTCACTTGGTCTTACACCATAACCGATATGTCCCCAACTATTTAAACCATCAACTGTAAGATAATGCCTCAAACTTGTTGCACCAATTAACTTATCATTTTCATTTAAAACAAAATAAGATGATGTAGAACAATACTTACTATCTAAATTCGCATTTTCACAATTATCAAGCATCTGAACAAAATCAGCAAATTCTTCAAGACTGCAAAATGGTTCATTTAAAAACCAAGGTGCAATTTGAGTATTACTATCATTCCATTCACGCATCATTTCATTAAATTGCTCAAAATACGGCAAATCAGGTTTTACAAGTTTTAAATTCATAATTATTATCCAAACGTAATTAATTTATGCCTATTAAATTATATTAATTAAAAAATGATTTTAATTCTTCAAGTTTTTCAGGAATTTTGATTGACTGCGGGCAATGTGACGCACATTTGCCGCATTTTATACAAACATCGGCGTTATTATCAGCAGGAATTACAGAATATTTCTTTTTGCTTTCTTCCTCAGATATATCACCGTTTTTATATTCATTATAACAAGCAAAGACAGTTGATATTTTAACGCCTTTCGGGCAGTCAGCACAATAATCACAGCCTGTGCAGGGTATTACATCCTTTTTATTCATAATAGATGCAGCATTAAAGCACGCCTGCAATTCACTGTCAGTAAGCGGTTTAAAGTCAGTTAACGTATCAATATTATCCTGCAACTGTTCAATTGAATTCATACCGCTTAAAATAGTAACAACATTCGGTAAATTTGCAACAAACTTAATTGCCCAACTTGCGGCAGATGCATCACAATTAATGTTTTTAAACAATTTTTCTGCATCTTTCGGGATATCTGCAAGTTTGCCGCCGCGCACAGGCTCCATAACAATAACAGGTATACCCGCCTCAGTTAAAATTTCATACTGCGTTTTGGCGTCCTGATTTTTCCAATCAAGATAATTAAGTTGTATCTGAGCAAAATCCCAATGATGAGAAGATACGATTTGCTTTAAATCGTCAATTGTTCCGTGAAAAGAAAATCCGATGTTTTTAATAAGTCCCTGCTTTTGTTTTTCAACCAAAAAATCATATGCGCCGAACTTTTCGCATTTTTCGAAATTATTTTTATCAAGAGAATGCAAAAGATAATTATCAAAATACGCCGTACCTGTTCTTTTAAGTTGATTAGAAAAAATTTTTTCCATATCGGCAGGCTTTTTGCACATCCAAATCGGCAGTTTATCAACAAGATAATAACTTTCTCTCGGATATTTGGAAAGTGCAGTACCTATAAACTTTTCACTTTTTCCTGCATGATACATATAGGCAGTATCAAAATAATTTATACCGTTTTCTATTGCAAAATCAACAAGGTTCTGGGCTTCTCTATAATCAATAATCGGATTAGCCTCTCGTTTGATTAAACCCTTCACAGGCAATCTCATTGTGCCGAGCCCAAGCCTCGAAAGCTTTGTATCTTTAAAAGGAACTCTGTCAATCATCGCTTACTCCTTGGTCCAGGTAACACCTTGCGGCGTGTCTTTTAAAATAATTCCCTGTGCTTTTAAATCATCTCTGATTTTGTCAGCAGTGGCAAAGTCTTTGTTCTTTCTTGCCTCCTGCCTTTTTTCGATGAGAGCCTCAATTTCGGCATCAAGATCATTTGACTTTCTATTATATAAAATACCTAAAACTGAGCAAAGCTCATCAAATACCTTTGCAGCAGCTTCGCAAACATTTTTTGAAACTGGCTTATCAAGAATCTTGGTGTTAATATCTTTGACAAGTTCAAAAACTGCAGATAATCCATCAGCAGTATTCAAATCATCATCCATAGCTTCAATAAACTGCTCTCTGCGTCCGTTTAAAGCATTTATAAGATCAACGTCATCATCAATATGAGCGGCATTTTTAATTGCAAAATCAAGGCTTTCACGACAGGTATAAAGTCTCTCGAGCGCTGATTTGCACTGCTCAATAATTTCAAGATTATAGTTAATCGGTGAACGGTAATGAGATGAAATAAGAAAATATCTGATTACTTCATAACCGTAAACATCAGCAATTTCACGAACTGTTTTGAAATTGCCGAGCGATTTACTCATTTTTACGTTGTCAACATTAATGTAACCGTTGTGCATCCAGTATTTTGAGAAAGTGCAGTCATTTGCACATTCACTCTGTGCAATCTCATTTTCATGATGCGGAAAAACAAGATCCTGTCCGCCGCAGTGAATATCAATTGTTTTACCGAGATATTTTCTGTTCATTGCAGAACACTCAATATGCCAGCCCGGTCTGCCCTTGCCCCAAGGCGACTCCCAATAAGGCTCACCCTCTTTTGCACCCTTCCAAAGCGCAAAATCAAGCGGATTTTCTTTAATATCACCAACTGCAATTCTCGCACCGCTTACCAAATCCTCAATCGGCTGATGAGAAAGTTTGCCGTATTCCTTAAACTTCAATGTTCTGAAATAAACATCACCGTTTACTGCATAAGCATAGCCCTTTTCTTCAAGAGACTTGATAATATCAATAATTTCATCAATATTCTCTGTTGCCTTCGGGTGAACGGTAGCGTCTTTAAAATTAAGACCGTGTGCATCGGTCCAGAATTCCTCAATGTACTTTTTGGAAATCTCCTCAAATGTGCTTCCCTCTTCATTGGCACGATTGATTATTTTATCATCAATATCGGTAAAATTCTGAACAAATTTAACGTTATAGCCTCTGTATTCAAGATAACGGCGCAGAACGTCAAAAACGCAGAGCGGTCTTGCATTTCCTATATGAATATAGTTATAAACGGTAGGACCGCAGGCGTAAATTTTAACTTCATTTTCATCAACAGGAACAAACTCTTCCTTGCTTTTTGACATTGTATTAAAAATTCTCATTTATTTATCCTCCAACTCTTTAATTTTCTGTTCCAATTCTTCGATTTTCTTTGCATTTTCCCTAATGAGCGTCATAACAGGGTCGGGAATATTAATCTGATCAAGATCGTCAACTCTTTCACCGTCAATCCTAACAATCTCACCGGGAACACCCACTACCGTGCAGTTCGGCTCAACATCTTTAACTACAACCGCCCCTGCGGCAACCTTTGCATTTCTGCCGATTGTAATAGGTCCGAGAACCTTTGCACCTGAGCCAATCATAACCCCGCTTTCAATAGTCGGATGACGTTTGCCGACGTCTTTACCCGTACCGCCAAGCGTAACACCCTGATAAATCATAACATCATCTGCAATTTCAGTTGTTTCACCGATTACAATGCCTGCGCCGTGGTCTATACAGACTCTTTTGCCGATTGTAGCGCCCGGGTGAATTTCAATTCCTGTTTTATGCGCACATCTCTGGCTTATATATCTTGCAATGAAAGGCATATTATGCTTTAAAAACCAATGGGCCTTTTTATGACTTCTCAGTGCCTTGAAGCCCGGATACAATAAAATTATTTCAATAGGACTTCTGGCGGCAGGGTCATGCTCCATAAACGCCTTTACGGATTCCTTATAATCCTTAAACATAGAATCCCCTTTCAAAAAAATAAACCTCTGCCATAAAAATGACAGAGGCAATAAATTACTGCGGTTCCACTCCTGTTTATACTCAACTGCTGAAACAGTTTTGCCTGTAACGGGGCAATCCGCCATAGAATACTGTTAATTTCCTCTATAGTGCTGACAGGTGCATTTCAGATACTGTTTAATACATATCTTTCAGCAAAATGATATGCTCTCTGAAATAAACTTAAATATCCTACTTCTCCTGCTAAAACGCATTTAAATATTTAATATATTAACATTATAGCAAAAAAATTAAATTTTGCAACTGCTTATTTTGTTTTAATCAGATGCCAGCCGTCTTTGGCATAAACAATTCCGCTTAAAACGGTAACTACAGAAACAATCCAGAATGCAATCGTGCAATAAATATTAAACCAAGGCGTAGTCATATCAATATTTGCACTCCCCTCGCCTATTGCAAGGAAAAGAAACGCAAGTCCTGTTGTAGACATCTGTAAAAATGTTTTTGCCTTACCGAAAGCATTTGCAGGGATAATCTCACCCGATGATGCGCCTGCCATTCTGATACCTGCAACAAGAAATTCTCTTGCAAGCATAAGCATAATGCAGATATCCGTATGCCAGCCTGCATTTACAAAAATCAGATATGCCGCAAAAACAAGACTTTTGTCTGATAACGGATCCATTAATTTACCGAAATCTGTTACAAGATTATTTTTTCTGGCAATAATTCCGTCTGCTTTATCGCTCATACATGCAATAAAATAAACAAGAAGTGCTGCAACCCAATGATATTTAAAATCAATATACGCAAATGCCATTAAAAACGGTATGCAGCAAAAACGAAAAACCGTAATTTTATTAGGTAAATTCATTATACACTTTCTCCTATCAAATCATATCCATCAAAATCAGTTATTTTAACCTGAACAAAATCTCCGACATTAAGATCATCATCAGAGGTGAAAAATATTCCACTGTCAATTTCGGGCGAATCAAGATAACTTCTACCTATGTATTTACCGCCGTTTTTTTCATCAACAATAACTTTGTAAATGCGACCTATTCTGCTTTTATTCGCATTTTCCGTAATGGAATACTGAATATCCATAAGCACCTCGACACGCCTTTTTTTAACATCATCATCAATCTGATTTTCAAATGAACAGGCAGGCGTGTCTTCTTCAGGCGAAAAAGCAAAACAGCCCATTTTATCAAATTTAATATCTTTGACAAAATTACAAAGTTCTTCAAAATTCTGCTCTGTTTCACCAGGGAATCCAACCATAAAAGTAGTTCTTAAAGATAAATCGGGAATCCTGCCTTTCATTTTAAACAAAAGTTCTTTAAGTGAATTATAAGAACCGTTTCTGTTCATTGATTTCAGAATTGTTCCGTTACAATGCTGCAGCGGAATATCAATATATGAGCAAACCTTTTCTTCATTTGCAATAACATCAATTAATTCATCCGTAACCCTGTCGGGATAGCAATAAAATAATCTGATCCACTGAATTTTTTCAATTTTACAGATTTCTTTTAAAAGTTCTGCCAGTTTATATTCGCCGTAACGCTCAAAACCGTATTTTGTAGTATCCTGAGCAATTAAAATAAGTTCCTTGACACCGTTTTCAGCAAGGGAATTTGCCTCTGCAAGAATACTTTCCATTGTACGTTCTCTGTACTTCCCTCTTATCAAAGGAATTGCACAATATGAACACTTATTATCACAGCCGTCAGACAGTTTTAAATACGCCCAATGAGAAGGCGTAGAAAGCATTCTTTTATCATCAAGAGGAAGATAACACTTATCAGGATAATTCTCTGTTATAATGCCCATCAAAGCCTTCTGACAAACCTTTACAATATCAGAATTAGCACCTATACCGATAACTGCATCAACCTCGGGAATTTCCTTTATAATTTCTGTCTGATACCGTTCTGCAAGACAGCCTGTAACAACTATAGCGGAAATAAGTCCCGCTTTTTTATATTCGGCAACCTCTAAAATATTTTCAATTGCTTCTGTTTTTGCGTCTTCAATAAAGCCACAGGTGTTAATAATCATAACATCTGCGTCTTCAATTGACTGAACAACGGTAAAATTGTTATTTCTTAATTTCTCAAGCATTATTTCTCCATCCACCTGATTTTTAGGACAACCGAGAGAAATCATACCAACCTTAAAATTACTACTCATTTTCTATTTCATAAAAAGCGGATTTAATGTCACTGTAAGAAAAACCTTTTCTCATCAAGGCATTAATAACTTTATTTTTTCCGCCCTCTGCCTTCAATTTATTCAAATAACTTTTATTTATAATATTGATGACTGCCTGTGTGTTATCAAATTCAAGTTCTTCAAGCACATCTGAAATAATCTCTTTATCGATTCCTTTATAAAAAAGTTCCTGCTTAATATGATTTTTTGAAAAATTCTTATTTTTCAAAAGGTGCTCAGCGTAATTCAATGCAAACTTTTCATCATCAAGATAACCCATTTCAATAAACTTATCAATTGCCTTATCAGCCGATACTCCGTCAACTGTTCTCAAAAGTTTATCACGCAGTTCTTTTATTGAATGATCACGTCTTGAAAGCAAATCAGCGCATTTATTGAATGCTTTGCGATAATTGATTTTTTCAAAAAGCGCCTGCCATTCTTCATCATCAATATCCGTTCCGTCGGGAATAAAAATTTCTGCCCAATAATCAACGTCAGTTGTTATAACATATTCATCATCAAGCAAAATATGTATCTTTTTTCCTCTGCCTCTTTGTGCTTTTAAAATCATTAATCTTCGTCATCTTCCACTGCAATATCAAGTTTTGCTCTTGCGGCGGCTCTTGTTTGCTTTACAGGAGATTCGGCAGATACAGTTATTTCATCAGCATCGTCTGCTTTGGGTGCGGCCTTGCCTCTGAACTTCTGACCGGATGTGTTCTGAAGTTCCTGAAGTTTTTCTTTAATCTGTGCCTCAATCTTAGCAGAAAAATCAGCATCACTTTCAACAAGTGCCTTAACTTTTTCTCTGCCCTGACCAAGTCTTTCATCACCGTAAGAGAACCATGAACCGCTCTTTTTTATAATATCAAGATCAACAGCAACGTCAACAATTTCACCGCTCTTACTGATTCCTTCACCGTATACAATATCGAATTCAGCCTGTTTGAAAGGAGGAGCAAGTTTATTCTTAACAATTTTACACCTTGTTCTTGTGCCGACGAGTTCAGTGCCTGTGCCTTTAATGGATTCACCTTTTCTGACATCAATACGCATTGATGAATAGAATTTAAGTGCGCGGCCACCGGTTGTTACCTCCGGATTACCATACATAACACCCACTTTTTCACGCAACTGATTGATAAAAATAATAAGACAGTCACTCTTATTAATTGAGCCTGTAAGTTTACGCAGTGCCTGACTCATAAGTCTTGCGTGAAGGCCCACATGAGAATCGCCCATATCGCCGTCAATTTCCGTTCTCGGAACGAGAGCCGCTACAGAGTCAACAACAATAATATCAACGGCGCCTGAACGTACAAGTTGCTCGGTAATTTCAAGTGCCTGCTCACCGTAATCAGGCTGTGCAACAAGAAGTGAATCAATATCTACCCCAAGATTGGAAGCATAAACCGGGTCAAGTGCATGCTCCGCATCAATAAAAGCAGCCTCACCGCCGAGTTTCTGAGCCTCTGCTATACAATGAAGAGCAAGTGTTGTTTTACCTGATGATTCAGGTCCGTAAATTTCAACAATTCTTCCTCTTGGTAATCCGCCGATACCCGTTGCTAAATCAAGAGTAAATGAACCTGTAGAAATAGCCTCAATATTAAGATGCTTATTTTCGCCGAGGCGCATAACTGCACCCGCACCATACTGCTTTTCTATCTGCTTTAAAGCAGCATCAAGTGCTTTTCTTTTATCTTCAACAGATACTTTTTTTTCAACAGCAGGTATTTTCTTGTCATTTGCCATAAATAAATCCTCCACACAAATGGGCAAAAATTTTCATTTGCCCTGATAACTAATATTATATATAAAATAATAAATAAA
>JACTVT010000057.1 GCA_014465955.1 Eubacterium sp.
CTATTGGTGATACTTGTGGTATATAAGAATATCAGAGATTTGAGAGAGGATATGGATTATTCTCAGGAGAAAGTTGCAAAAGCCTTAGGAATGTCTCAAAGATCTTACTCTAATTATGAGAATGGTAAAAGTCAATGGAATCCTGAAATGCTGATTAAACTGTCAGCATTATATGATGTTTCAATAGACTATCTTTTGGGAATTACCACGGTAAAAACCCCATATCCGAAAGATAAAACCGGCAAAAAATAAAGCGCTTGTGTATTTGTATACATAAGCGCTTTGTCTTTTATATTCTGCCTGTAATTCCGTCAATCTGAATTAAATCAGTTTTTGTTAAATCAGGGCATTTCAATGCACTCAGATTTTCCAATAACTGTTTTTTGGAATGAACACCAACCAAAACAGACGTAATGCTGTTATTGTTTAAAAGCCATTTGATTGCCATTTGCGAAAGTGTCATTCCTTTTTTGTGTGCCATATCGGCAAGTTGTTTAACCTGAAAAGCCTTCTTTTCGTCATAGCCGAGTTTTGCCTCAAGCGCTTTGTTGTTGTAAAGTCTTGTGTTTTCCGGAATGCCATCGGCATATTTGTCAGATAACAGACCCTGTGCAAGCGGTGAAAAAGCGATAATGCCTTTTTTCTTGCTTTTCGCCTCTGATATCAGGTCATTATCTTCAATAGTTCTGTCAAAAATGGAGTATCTGTTTTGATTGATAATAAACGGCACGTTGTAATCATCGCATTTATGGTGCATTTTGTGCATAGTGTGACCGTCATAATTGCTTATGCCTGCATAAAGTGCCTTGCCCTGTCGAATAATGTCGGAAAGGCAGAGGGCGGTTTCCTTCAGCGGTGTTTCAGGCGTCATACAGTGGTGGTAAAAGATGTCCACATATTCAAGTCCCATTCGTTTAAGACTCTGATCAAGAGATGCAATAAGATATTTTCTTGTGCCGCCACGCCCGCCGTAAGGACCCTGCCACATTTCATATCCTGCTTTAGTGCTGATTATAAGTTCGTCACGGTGCGGTTTTAAATTTTCTTTAAAAATTTTTCCGAAGTTTATTTCGGCTCTGCCCGGTTCGGGACCGTAGTTGTTTGCAAGATCAAAATGCGTAATGCCGTTGTCAAACGCAGTTAAAATAATGTCTTTCATAACCTCGTAATCATCATTGATTCCGAAATTCTGCCATAGGCCTACTGACAATGCAGGTAATTGCAGCCCGCTCTTTCCGCAGTAGTTGTATGTCATTTCATCATATCTTTTTTCATTTGCTTTATACATAATTTTCACTCCTAAAATCTTATGTAAACACACATTTCATTTTCACCTCTGCGTGCCCATTTATAATACGGTATAAATGTCAGTTGAACTGCTTGCTCTTCAGGTTCTGAATACTCTTTATAAAGTAAATCATCTGTTATTGCTTCTTTGAATCCGTTTGCAGTGATAACACTATTATGGTAACTGAAATCGGGTGATTTTGCAAGTCTTAATAAATGCAGGTCGGCTCCATTATCGGCCTCTTCAAGGCAGTACACAATAGGACCGCGCATAATGGCAACCTTGCCTATGTTGCTTCTTACTTTCGGGTTGCATTTCATTATTTTTATTTCAGGTTTGAATTCAGCAAGTATTTCTGAATTTTTGTCAATGCGGAAATATGCATATCCGTTTTCTGTTTTGCAGGGTTTTATACTGAATTTATAATTGCTGCACCAGCAGGGAAGTCGAAGTGCAATATTTATCGGTTTTTCTGTATTAACTGTTATTTTTACTTTACCGTTTTTAATATATGTTTCGTCAATTTCCAAATCAACGTTTTTACATTCTACTTTCATATTGATGTATTGGTGAATAAATACAGTGTTTTCATTTTCGGTAACGCAGTATTCACCTACAGAGGCAATCAGTCTTGCAATATTCGGCGGACAGCAGGCACAGTTAAACCATTTTTGTCTGACAGGTTTTATGTGGTCTTTTCGCGAATCTTTTTTGCAGGCAATGGGATTAACTTCAAGAGGGTTTACATAGAAAAAACTTTTGCCGTCAGGGGCAATTCCCGAGATAATTCCATTGCAAAGGCATTTTTCAATTATGTCTGCATATTTTGAATTAATGTCTGATATAAGCATTCTTTGTGCAAAAAACACAAGCCCTATTGATGCACAGCTTTCGGCGTAAGCAAGGTCATTCGGCAAATCATAATCAAATGTAAACGCCTCGCCGTCTTTTGTAGAGCCAATACCGCCTGTAATATACATCTTTTTGCTTGTGATATTTTTAAACAACTCTTTGCAGGTGTTTAAAAGCTCTGTGTTATTTGTTTCTCTTGCAACGTCTGCCATACCTGAATAAAGATAAACTGCACGGACTGCGTGCCCTACAGCCTCTTTCTGCTCAGCGGCAGGAATATGAGCCTGATTATATTCATACCGTATTTTTTCGTCAGGTTCAATTCCTTGTTCAAGGTCAAAATAATATGGCTTTGTGCCTCGTCTGTCTATCAGTAATTTTGCCATATTAATGTATTTTTGATTTTTTGTGGCGTGATATAATTTAATAAATGCCATTTCGGCTATTTCGTGACCGCCGTAGCCTTCTTTTTTCTGTTCGCCGAATGTATCGCATATCAAAT
The DNA here is from genome assembly GCA_014465955.1 of Eubacterium sp. Classification (GTDB taxonomy): domain Bacteria; phylum Bacillota; class Clostridia; order Oscillospirales; family Acutalibacteraceae; genus Eubacterium_R. Next base: position 2,643 of record JACTVT010000057.1, read on the forward strand.
CGGCATATTTTATAACTGCATTCAGCAGTTTATCCTTTCCCGTTGCATTATAATAGGCAACTCCCGCCTCTGCAAAATGCCCAAAGCAGTAAAACTCGTGGTGGTCTTTCAGATTTGTAAATGCTTTTTCAGGATTGTTGATTGTATAAAGCGTGTTCAGATATCCGTTTTCAGCCTGTGCCCGGCACACGAGGTCAATGGCGTTGTCTGCAAGCCTTTCAAACTCTGAATCAGGTTCGTTTTCAAGGCAGTACGCAACGGCTTCTATCCATTTGGCTAAATCCGAATCCTGAAAAACCCAGCCGAGAAAAGAGTTTTTGTCCGAATTTTTAGAGGTGTAAAACCATTTGTCGGTAGGGTATACAGGTGTTTCAATTCCATTCCTTCTTTTTTCAATTATATCTCCTGCAAGCTTAAAATTTCTGATGCAGTAACTTTTTTCGGCATTTTCGATATTATCATTCAGTGCATTCCATTGATATGAAATAACTTCATTTTTTACAAGCTCAGCCATTTCTTTCCAAAATCCGTTTTTCAGCATAATATTTTTATTTGTTACAGGTTTTGCAGTCATAAATTTGTCTCCGTATGATTCTTTGTTTACATTGTACCATAAAAAATAGGCAAAGCAATAAAAAAATTACTGCTCTGCCTGTTTTTTACGCCGCAAGGTCAATGTCAATGTTAATACCGTTTAATTCATTGTTGCGTTTTTCTATGCGCTCGCTGTGTTTTTTTGCATATTCGGCGTTTTTTCTTTTTCTGTCCTTTTTTACTTCAATCATTATTGCGGCAATTGCAAAAATAATGAAGTAAACTACAATTTCCGCCACAAAAATTATTTTTGACTGAACAGGGGTAATAAGGTCAAAAATGTGAAACGGAATTTCCATCAGGCAGTAGCCGATTGCAGCGCTGAGTACGCCGATTAAAATATTTTTTATTATTTTTTTCATATTGAAAACCTCCTCTTTTGTTTACAATTTCATTTTAATGAATCAAAAGTTGATTTTCAATAGGTGTGATAACCATAGTCCTAAAATACGGACTGTAAAACGTATTTTTTTAGTAATCCAATGACTTTTTGAGCGATTTTACCGCTGAATCAAAGTCTTTTTCTGAGATGGATGATGTGTTTAGGCATAGTTTTATTCTGCCGTTTTTGTATTCATCAATAAAAATTTTAATGCCGTTTTGCAAAAATGTATCGGTATCTTTATTAAAATCCGTTTTCATTATAATCTGCAGTGCATTTTCGCTGATTTCTATGTTGGCCGTCGGGAATTCCGTTTTTAATTTTTCTGCAAATAATTTTGTTTTCGCTGTGTAGAAGCGCCTTGTTTTTCTTATCTGTGCTTTTAAATGCCCGTCGTTAATGAATTTGTAAAGTGCAATTTGCTCCGTTTTGCTTGCTGTTTGATTGAATTTAAAAATATTCTGCTTATATTTTTCGGCAAGTTCTTCAGTTAAAATCATAAAACTGATTCTGATTGACGGTAAAAGCAGTTTAGAAAATGAGCCAAGGTATACAACATTGCTGCCGCCCGATAATGCGTGAAGTGACGGCGTAGGTTTTGTATTGTACAGAAAGTCGCTTTCAAAATCATCTTCAATTACAAGGCTGCCGTTCTGTGCAGAATGTGCCACAAGTTCAACCCGCCTTTTGTTTGGCATAACATCACCCCAACGTGTCATTTTCGATGGCGTAACATAAATTATATCGGCGTCTTTATTTCTGTATTTTACATCAAATCCGTAATCGGAAAACAGGCTTGCACCCTGCACAAAACTTCGGTCGGGAAATGAAACCGTGCCGCGATTGTCAATAAGTGAGCAGAAAACAGATAATAACGTTTGCACACCTGCACCTATCACAATTCTGTCTGCCGAGGCGGTAACATTGCGTTTTTCTCTTATATAGTCTGCAATTGCTTCACGCAAAAGCAGTTCGCCCTGCGCTTCGCTGTATGATAATAATTTGTCGTCCTGTCTGAGTGCGCTTTTTATGTATCTGCGCCAGATGTTGAAATCAAAACTGTCACGGTCTGCCGTGTCTGTTGTGAAATCAAATTTAATTTTATCAGAAGTGTTTTCGGCTTTGCTTTCGGCTGATTTTTTCTTCTTTTTGTAAGAAACATAATATCCGCTCTGTGGTTCGCTGATTATGTATCCGTCGGCAGACAGGGCAAAATATGCGTTTTGCACCGTTGTTCTGCTTACACCGTAAAGTTCGCTTGCTTTTCTTACAGACGGCAGTTTTTTACCGTAATCTATTTGCCTATCGGTAATTTCTTTTTTTATTCGGTTGTATAATTCATTGTATTTGCTCATAACTGTACCTTAAAAATAATTGATTTCTGTGTATATAAATGAATACAATTTTATTGTATATTATTTTAACAGAATAATCAACAGTATTTTGGGAGGAGTTCATATGTCTGAAATTATTTATACTCTTGAAGGCGGTACATACTTTAATATAACCAATAAATGCCCCTGCAACTGTGCATTCTGCATTCGTTCAAAGGGCGATGCCGTCGGCGAGGCTAAGCGCCTTTGGCACGATGAAGAACCAACCTTTGACGATATTAAAAATGCTATTGATAATTATGATTTTTCAAATGTTAAAGAATCTGTTTTCTGCGGTTACGGCGAGCCTACAAACGCTTTTGAAAATCTAATTAAATCGGCAGAATATCTTAAAGAAAAATTTCCCGAGATGAAGTTAAGGCTTAACACAAACGGTCTTTCCGATTTGATTAATAAGCGCAGAACGGCAGGGGAGATATGTAAAGTTTTTGATATTGTGTCCGTGTCGCTCAATGATCCGTCATCCGAAAAGTATGACAAAATCACACGAAATATTTACCCGGGTGAGGCTTTCCCTGCACTCCTTAAATTTACAAAGGACTGCGTTGCCCTCGGCACAGAGGTGCATATGACGGTTGTTGATGTTATTTCGCAGGAAGATATTGACGCATCAAGAAAATTATGTGAAGAATGCGGTGCAATATTCCGTCTTCGTTCATTCGATAACGGAAGATAATTAAAAAACCTTTGGATATTTTTGTCCAAAGGTTTTTATTGACTCAATGTTAAGTTATTTTAAATGCGTAACGCTTTTTAAATCTCTTTCGGTAACTTTTATAAAGTCATCGGGCGATTTGATAAGCGTTTTTTCATAACATTGGCTGATTGCCTGTGTCAGTCCCATTAATATCATAAACAGTATAATCTGTTTTGGAGAATTGAAAACATAATCCGTAAGACCGAAAAGCAAAAACAGCAGCAGGCTTGTAAATACACAAAAAACGAGGTCGAATTTTTTGCCGTTGTTGGCATTGATTTCAAGCAGTTTGCCGAATGCACAAAGTATGATTACAGCAAGCAGTATAATGCCTATAATACCAAGTTCTGCCCATATTTCAAGCACAAAATTGTGCGCATGCGGTTTGTTTAAATCGTAAGCCGTTGTCAGCATAATTCCCGTGCTTTCACAGCCGAAACCAAGTCCGCCGAAAAAAGCCTTTATATTATGCACGATATAGTCAAATGTACTTTTCCAAATTTCAAAATGTGCGTTTGTTGATTTAATCGGTTCGGCATTGTTTACAGTCACTTTCGGTGTCGGTATCACAACTTTGCTGTTATTGACTGCTGTGTTTTGTACCTGAAAAATCAGCCCGTATCTTGTTAAAATCGAAGGCACAATAACTGCTGCTGTAGGCATAATAATTGTCAGCAGTTGTTTCCAATGCCTTTTGGCAAGAATTATAAACATAAATATCCATCCGAAAAGTGCAATAACACATCCGGCTCTTGTAAGCGTTGAACTTATACCTGCACAGATTAACAGATTGAATATAAAGTATGTAATTTTTTCTTTTTTGTTTTTGGCGTTAAGGAAAAGATATATTGAAATCGGGTATGCAAATATAAGGTATGTTGCAAGCAGATTAGGATTTGAAAAGAAACCGCTTGCCCTGTCTGCAAATGTGTTTGTTTTTATCTGAAACGGAAGCCATGTATAAACGGCTTTGTCAAGTGATTTGTAAAACGGTGTTACAAGAATAAATTTTTCACTTAAATGACCGAATTTGTTAAGTGTATAGGTGCATATTTGAATTACTCCGCAAATACTGTTTGCAATTCCGCCGTAAACAATTAATTTTAAAATTCTGTCAATTCTTTTTCTTGTTGTTCCGAGATTGTAAATCATAACCTGCACAAGAAACATTCCCCACCACAGACCTGCTGTGCCGAGAGTGTCAAGTTTTGTGCCGGACCAGAGCGTGCTGAGCAGTGCGAGCGACATAAAGGCTATTTCAAGTTTGCCGAGGGTTCCTACCTTTGCTTTCCGACCCTCTTTTGTCCATTGCCGTTTAAATACGATAAAGCCTGTAAAAAGCAAAAACGGGCTTATATATTCCGGCAGTATAGGGAAAAACAGTATAATTGCTTCAAGCCAGCACCAACCGGGATTTTCACGGTATCGTGCTTTAAAAGCATTAATTCTTTCGTTCATATGTTATCCTTATATTTTATGTGAATTTTTTAATCAATATTTTTTTGTGCGCTATTGTTTATACATAATACTACAAAACTTTTTTTTTTTCAATAGCATATATTATTGTTAATATTACATTTATAAATCGTTTACATTATTAATGGTTGAAAAGTTTGTTGTTATAATGTATAATAATATGGTATTTTATCCGAATAAGGAGTGTTCTTATGAACGAAAAAGATTTAGAAAAGAATTTAAACGGCGAAGAAATTGATGAACGTGCAGATGGCGAAACTGCCGTTTTGAACGGTGAAGTTGTTAATCTTGATGATGAAACTTCTGTTGATAATGAAAATTCCGATTGGAAGTTTGACGCCGAAGTGCCTACTCTTGATGACAGCCTTGAATTAAAGGGCGGATTTGAACTTGATATTCCGACTGAAAATGCAAAATCGTTTGTTCCTTCAGGAAGTACAAATGATGAAGTTGCAACAATCAGAGTAAGAAAAACACCGGTTAAAATTGTTTGCGGTGTGCTTGTCGGGCTGATTATTGCGGCTGTTCTTATTTTTTTCGGAATCCGTTATTACACTGTTCCGAATACAGAGGAAAAAATGAATCCGGGAAATATTGCATTGACAGTCGGAGATACAGATATTTCAATCGGTCTTTATGATTATTTTTATGCTTCTGTTGTTTATAATGCAGAGCAGTATGCAAACTATGGTTATAATAATCTTGACACATCAAAGGATTATTCTCAGCAGTATACCGAAGACGATGACGGCAATCAGATAACATGGCTTGAAAAGTTCAGGGAAGATACGATTACAGGAATAAAAACAATTGTTGTTTATTATGAAAAAGGTGTGCAGTCAGGTATCACTCTTTCTGATGAGCAGAAGGAAAGTATTGATCAGCAGATTGAAAGTTTGGAATCAAATGCTGCCAACTCAGGCAAGAGTGTCAATGAATATATTCAGGAAGTTTACGGCGATAACTGCGGTGTTGCGACGCTTCGCAAATATCTTGAATTCTATTTAATCGGCAGCGAGTATTATAATCAGATGAGTATTGAAGAACGTCCGTCTGATGAAGCGGCAGAAGCCTATTATAATGAGAATATTGGTAATTATCAGTCTTGTTCGTATGCGCTTATTGAAACAGCGTATGATACGGAAAGCGAAGAAACTAAGGCGCAGAGTCTTGAAAAGATTAAAGACTATGCACAGCAGATTAAGAGCCTTGATGATATGAAAACGATGCTTCCCGAAGTTTCAGGTGAATTTATTAAACAGTATATTTCAATGGGTTATTTTGAAGATGAAGAAACTGCGGTTAAAACACTTTCCGACTCACTTGAAACATCGGCGGTAAAAACAAATGTTCAAACATATTTCGGCAAGGAAATTTCAGATTGGCTTTTCAGTGCCGATACTGCTGTAGGTTCAACAAATTATTATTTGAGCGAAGATAACGCTTCTGCGGCAATTATTCTTAAAACAGGTGAACCCAAGCCTGATGAAACCGAAGTTTATTCTGTTCGTCATATTCTTATTACTCCGGAAAAGGCAGAAACCGATGAAACACAGAGTGATGCTGCCAATACTCAGCAGACTGAGTATACCGAAGAAGAATGGCTTACTGCTCAGAATAAGGCAGATGAAATCCTTGCACTTTATAACAGCGGAGAAAAGACCGAAACGGCTTTTGCAAAACTTGCCGAAGAAAACAGCCAGGATACGGAATCGACTTCAAAAGGTTCAAGCGGTCTTTACGGCGGTGCGTATGAAGGTGTAAGTCTTGGTCAGATGGTTCCTGAATTTGAGCAATGGGCTACTGATAAAAACCGCAGGGCAGGCGATGTCGGTATTGTAAAAAGTCAGTATGGTTATCATATTATGTACTTTATTTATGACGGTCCTGTATGCAAACTTAATGCTAAAAATGATTTAATGAATAAAAATCAGCAGGAAGTATTTGATAACACTGAGGTCAAAGAACACAAAGCGTTTGATAAAACGATGGTTGCCAAGCCTTCTTCAAATACAGCCTCCGGCAGTGCTGAATAATTTGTTGAAAAATATACTTGTAATATTTTGAATATTAGTGTAAAATACTTTTAGGCTTGTGCGGTTTTGTGCAGTCATATGAAATTTTCTAATTTTTAAGGATGATAAAATCATGGCAAAGAAAGAATTGAATGATGATATTCTTGCCGGGGGTTCAATTTCTTCCGGTAAAGAAAAATCAAAAAAGACAAAGGGTGTAAAAAAGCCCAAAGTAAAAATCTCAAAAAATACTGCAAAGGTAATTAAATCTGTAATTGCAGCGGTAGTTGTTGTTGCTCTTCTTGTTACTTATGTTGCAACAGGTGCTGTCCGCAAGGGCTTTATTCATTCAACCCTTCAGTGGACAACAGGCATTACCGCCGTAACAGTTACATCTGATGACGGTGAAAAGATTAAAGTTCCCGTGTCTGTTTACAATTATTATTTTGCAATAACATATAATAATTTAAAATCAACGCAGCAGCAGTATGAGCAGTATGGTCTTGACCCTGCCGATATGGGTATTGATGTTGATTTTGATGAGAAACTTTCTGCTCAAAAGACGACCAACGATGATGACGAGGTTATTACATGGGCACAGCATATTCAGGATCAGGTTGTTGAATCTATTAAATCAACATATACTTATTATAATGAAGCCGTAAAAGCGAATAACGGTGAAATTCCTGAAATTACAGAGGAACAGCAGAAAGAAATTGACGATACAATGGCTCAGTATAAAGAGCAGGCAGAAAAGAACGGATACACGCTTTCCGGTTATCTTGTAAGAGCACTCGGAAAGGGCGTAACCGAAACTGTTTACCGTCAGGAGGCTACCCGTGCATATATTGCACAGAATTACAGCGAAACTCTCGGTGATGAAATCTCCGCTACTGAATATACAGATGAGCAGATTAATGCATATAAGGATGAACACCTTGATGAACTCAAGTCAGTAAATATCAGACTGTTTGAGGCTTCAACAGAGGATATTGCAAAGGAATTTGCAGGTAAACTTAATGCAGACGGCTCTAATTTCACGGCACTTGCAGCAGAATATGCAAGTGATGGTTTTGATAAGTCATATTATACAGAAGACGGTGCTTCAACTTATCTTGAAGCAACAAGAACCAGTCTTCAGAGAAATGGTTTTGCAATTGCAACAGCAGAGCATAATCATGAAGAGGGTGAGGAGCATTCCGATGATGAAGAACAGTCTTATCCGGGTCTTGACTGGCTCTTCAGTGCAGACAGAAAAGCAGGCGATTCTTATCAGTATTCAACAACAGTTGTTTACATACTTTCACCGGCTGCCCTTACAGATACTAAAACCGTAAATGTTCGTCATATACTTATCAGTCCTGTTGATACAACAGACAGCAGTGCATCAGCAAAGAATGCAACAGATGAGCAGTGGGCAGATGCTTATGCTAAGGCTCAGGATATATTAAATCAGTATAACAGCGGTGAAAAAACTGCTGATAGTTTTGCTGAACTCGCAAAGGCTAATTCAGCAGATGGTTCGGCAAGTAATGGCGGACTTTATGAAAATGTTTACCCGGGTCAGATGGTTACACCGTTTAATACCTGGTGTTTTGATAATCGCTCAGTCGGAGATACTGCCATTGTAAAGACGGAATATGGTTATCACGTTATGTATTTTGACGGTGCTACCGATACAGCAGTTTGGCAGTACACAGCAGAGCAGTCACTTGCTGCTGAGGATTCAAAGACTGAAGCAGAAAAGTTGCAGGATGCTTATACTGCAAAACTTAATTGGTTCGGTTCACGCTATATTGAAATAGATACAGATATTGATATGTAATATTAAGGGGAGGGTTTATCCCTCCCTTTTCTCAAATTCTTGAATATTGTAGGGGAGTGTCTCTGTGCACTCCTGTGAAATTACAATTAACTCGTAGGGGCGGATATCATCCGCCCGTTATTTAAGCATAATGTTATTTAAACATTGTAGGGGCAGGTCTCTGCGCCTGTCCGTTATCATAAAAGCCACATTAAATTGATTCGTGGGATTTTCGTGTAGGGGTCGATGCCCTCATCGACCCATTAAAATTATACGCCGAATACTCATTAATCCCGAAAAATCAGATTAAGAAAGAGGTGACCATAAGTGTCAGAATTAAATGATATAGAACGATTGAAAGAAAAAATTTCAAGGCTTATGGCCGCTTTGGAAGATGTTAATTTTGAATGCCAAAGGCTTGAAATTGTAAATTCAAATCTTGATTTTCAACTTAAGGAAGCCAATCGTGAACTTGCAAGGAATATTGCGGTTCTTCAGGCACTTGAAGAAGAAAATGAAAAACTAAAAAAGGAATTGCAAAACAGATAATGGAATATATTTTAAATACTTCGCAGTTAAGAGAATATGCACCGAAGCTTTCGGCAGGTGACAGAGTCGTTCTTTCGGGAACGGTTTATACTTCACGTGATGCCGCACATAAAAGAATAGTTTCGGCTATAGAAAACGGCGAACCATTGCCATATGATTTAACAGATGCAGTGATTTATTATGCAGGTCCTACGCCTGCTCCCGAAAATCTTGCAGTTGGTTCGTGCGGACCCACAACTTCAAGCAGAATGGATGTTTTTGCTCCGCTCCTGCTTGATAAAGGCGTTGTCGCAATGGTCGGCAAGGGTGAAAGAAATAAAACCGTGTGTGATGCAATAATCAGAAATAATGCAGTTTATCTTTGTGCAATCGGCGGCGCAGGTGCGCTCGCATCCAAGTGTATCAAAACCTGCGATGTCATCGCTTATGATGATCTCGGCTGCGAATCTGTAAAAAGGCTTACATTTGAAAATTTTCCGCTTACGGTTGCAATTGACTGCTGCGGCGGCAATATTTTCAAAAGATAATGAAATGGTGCACCATAATCGGTGCACCGTTTTTCAATTCACTCGCTTTTTTATGTCGTTTAAAACTTTTTTCTCAATTCTCGAAACATAACTTCTGCTTATGTTCAGCCTTTGTGCAACCTCGCGTTGTGTCAAAGGCTTTTTGTTGTCAAGCCCATAGCGAAGAATGATTATTTCCTTTTCACGTTCATCATCCATATTTTTTATGTATTTCGCAACCTTTTCCCACTTTACCTTTGTTTCAAGATCTTCTGCCAAATCGGTGCTGTCGCTTATCGTGTCTTGTATCGTCAGCGGATTTCCATCCTTGTCAATCTCAATTGAATCCCCTAAATAAATATCCGTCGCATTTTTCCTGATGTTCCGAAAATGCATCAGAATTTCATTTTCAATGCATCTGCTTGCATATGTTGCAAGATGGACATTTTTTTCGGGATTGAAACTGTCGATGCCTTTAATCAGGCCGATTGTGCCGATTGAAATCAAATCATCGGTATCATTTGTTTTTGAATAATATTTTTTTACAATGTGGCTTACAAGCCGTAAATTCCTTTCAATAAGCAGGGCTCTTGCATCGGTACTGCCCTCCTTCATTCTGGCAAGCGCCTCTGCCTCTTCCTTAGGCTTTAATGGCTTTGGAAAACTTGATGTGTTGCTGATGTGCAGTATAAAATATAAAAAATTTGCACTCAGAAAAGAAATTAATGCAGAAAACATTTTCATCACCTAAAAAATACTATTCATAACACTGCTTTTTTATGTTTTTTCTTTGATAATTGACAAGATTCAAAATGTAGTTTATTATGTAAGTACATAACTTCTATAAATAAGGCGGAAAAGATGAAATACGATTGGATTGATGAATTTTTACTTGCCAAAGCAGGTGTTACGAAAGATTTGCAGGCGGATTGGAATTGGATTCGCTATCAAATCGACGGGAAAATGTTTGCCGCAGTATGTCTTGATAAAAACGATAATCCATATTATATTACTTTGAAACTTGCTCCTGCTGAGGGTGAGTTTATGCGCGGACAGTATGATGACATAATTCCCGGCTATTATATGAATAAACAGCATTGGAATTCAATTAAGGCAGATGGTAATATCTCTGACGACCTTCTTAAAGATATGCTTGATAAGTCATATAATCTTGTTTTGAAAAGTTTCAGTAAGAAGAAGCAAAAGGAAATCCTCGGTACATATTAACATAACTTTATTTTCATAGTTGAATTACACTTGCAGACTTCATTCTGCAGGTGTTTTTTGTTGTTAATTTATGATATTGATTTGTAATGTTTAGTTGAAATCTTATTAGATATATAACTAAGTG
>JACTVT010000013.1 GCA_014465955.1 Eubacterium sp.
TCGCCGTAATTGTGTTATTTATATATTTTTTTGTATGTTTTATTAAAGATTTTTATTCATTTATTTCAAAAGGATACCATTTTTCGTCATTGATGTATGGATTTGAAAGACCTTTGTTATCATACCATATCTGGGGATATTTTGGATTTTCATTCATTATGCTTTTGCTTGTGTCAACATATGCAGTTTCGTTTTCACGAACCATACGTGAAACGACAACGATTCTGCAGTCGGCACGTTTTTTGCCTTTGTCAACTTCTCTTGTGCAGGTAGAAAGCGTTAAAAATTTATCGCTTTCATTATAATCCACACCCGTGTCAAACAGTGTTCTTTTTTTCAGTTCGTCGGAATACGGCTTGAAATTTTCACTGCCCATATTTGGGTATACATAGTTGAAAACGTAGCCGTTGTCTTCATTTTCATCTGCACTTGTAATGAAAACGGCAATGATTTTCCATTTGTGCATTTCATTTCGTGTGTTGAATTCAATAACGGGGTGTTCTTTATAAAATTCAAAGTTACTGTATTGTACAAGAGGTGAGAAAACAGAGTCATCAAGCCAGTTGTGACCGTGGATTACCGTGTTTTTGCTGCCGAGTTCGGCGTCGCAGTCATAAGCCATAAATATCGTTCCACGGCTTTCTTTTTCTTTATCAAAATTGTGCGAAAGATAGTAATCGTTGTCATCTCCCTGCACAACAGGGTAGTCAATTTCGGTACCGTCTATTTTTATCCAGCCTACAAAATCATTGTTTATATTGTAATATTCAGCATATTCGGCAGGCACGGTAAGATTTTTCTTGTTTGCCGATGTGATTTCGCCTGTCGGTGCGGCGATTGTTGTTTCGTGCTGTTCTTTGCTTTTAAAAGCAAAAAACAGTCCGACAGCAATACATATGATTAAAGCAACAGCGATAATTGCTGCAATTTTTTTCTTTTTCATAATGACCTCGAAAATTTTTATTATAGGCTTTGAATAACTGTAATTTTATGATACAATAAAAAAGAATTAATATCAAGGGGTAAGCCGATATGAAAATTATTCCCAAACCGCTGAAAATTGAATTTAATAACAGGTTTTCAGACAATACGGATTTTAAACTCAGCAAATGTATTGATGATAATCTTGACGCTGAGGAATATGTTTTGAAAATTACGGGCAGTGAAATCATAATCAGCGGCGGCAGCGACAGAGCACTGTTTTATGCCGATAAAACACTTGAGCAGATAAAAGCACAGTATTCGTCTTTGCCTATTTGCAAAATCTGCGATAAGCCGAAATATGCGTACAGAAGTTTTATGATAGACTGTGCACGCCATATGTTTGATGTTGCAGAACTGAAGAAAATTATTAATGCTATGTCATTTCTTAAATACAATAAATTTCACTGGCATATTACAGATGATCAGGGCTGGCGTTTTGAATCGGAAGTTTATGATAAACTTAACAGCGTATCGGCCGTTCGCCCGTTCAGTAATTTCGGCAAAAAGAGAGATACGTTGCCTTACGGCAGGGTATACACTAAAGCCGAGATGAAGGGAATTGTTGATTACTGCGCCGAAAGGTATATTGACGTTATTCCCGAATTTGATATTCCGGGGCATACAAGCGCTCTGCTTTCGGCTTATCCTGAAATTACCTGCATAGGTATGCCTGTTGATATAAAAACAAGGCAGGGGATTTATAAAGATGTTATCTGCCCTGCCAAGGATAAAACGTATGAAATTGTAACAAGAATTTTTGATGAATTCTGCGAGATTTTTCCGTATAATTACTATCATATCGGCGGTGACGAAACACCTCATAATCATTGGCAGAACTGCCCCGACTGCAAGAAATTAATGCAGAAGCACGGTATTTCCGATTTTGCCGATTATCATAATTTTTTTATGAACAGTATAATTGAATATCTTTCGGAAAAGGGAAAAACCTGTATTGTGTGGAATGATGTTTTAAAGGGTAAAGATCTTGATAAAAGAGCCGTTGTGCAGTACTGGAAAGAGAACGATAAAAACAGTGTTTCCTATGCCAATAACGGTGGACGGCTTATTCTTTCTCCGTTTTCATATTATTATCTTGATTATGAATACGATATTACGCCGATGAATCATACATATCATTTTAATACTGAATTAAAGGGATTGACACAGTCGGGCAAAAATAATACATTGGGTGTGGAAACGCCGATATGGACTGAGTATATTGAAGATAATAACAGGCTTGAGGAAATGATGTTCCCACGTGTGCTCGCAGTTGCCGAAACAGGCTGGTCGGGAAATAATCAGAATTATAATGATTTTCTTGACAGAATTGAGCCTGCCGAAAAAATTCTGAAATCAAACGGCATTCGCTTTATGGAAAAGTGCAGATGGAATTATTCACGGCTTGCAATGCCCAAAGGCTGGCTTAAATTTGTTTTCACAAATTATACTTTTGATTATGTAAAATCAATGTTAAAATAAGGAGTTTTATTATGGAAAAAGCAAAGGTTTATTTTACAAAGAGTATAACATCTGAAAAAGTTATAGAAATGTATAAAGTGCTGGGTATTGAACTTTCGGGCAAGGTTGCCGTTAAAGTTCATTCGGGTGAAAAGGGCAATCAGAATTTTCTTCGCCCTGAATTTTTAAAGCCTATGATTGAATATGTAAACGGCACTGTTGTTGAATGCAATACTGCCTATGACGGTGCAAGAAATACAACAGAAAAGCATAGAGCGCTTGTTGCCGAGCACGGCTGGACAGAGTATTTTGATGTTGATATTATGGACAGTGAAAAGCCCGATATTGCACTGCCTGTTGAAAACGGCAGAGTGCTTACTGAAAATCTTGTGGGCAAGCATATTCAGAATTATGATTCAATGCTTGTGCTTTCTCATTTCAAGGGTCACCCGATGGGCGGCTACGGCGGAGCGCTGAAGCAGTTATCAATCGGCTGTGCATCAAGTGCAGGCAAAGCGTCTATCCATTCCGGCGGTTATACCGATGATCAGAATATTGTGTGGGAGCATCATGCAGAACAACTTGATTTCTGCGAGGCCATGGCAGAGGCGGCAGGCACTGTGCACAATTACTTTAAAGGCAATATCGCCTATGTCAGTCTTATGTGCAATCTTTCCGTAGACTGTGACTGCTGTGCGATTGCCGAAGACCCGTGTATGGCTGATGTCGGTATTCTTTCGTCATCAGACCCTGTTGCTCTTGATCAGGCATGTATTGATTTGATTTATGGTTTAGAAGATAAAGGCAGAGATCATTTTGTTGAGCGTGTTGAATCACGTCACGGCACTCATACAATCGACTGCGCCGCAAAACTCGGCTTCGGCACAAAGGATTATGAACTTGTCGTTGTGGATTGATAAGGAAATCTAATGTATAAAATCGCTGTAGGGGAGGGCCTCTGTGCCCTCCCGTTTTGTTGTCTCTGTGGTTTATTAAGCCGCCTCTTTTTCTGATTTATTTTCAACCCATTCAAAAATCATATGCGGGTTTGAGAATATTTCGTCAAGTTTTTCAAAAAACGGAACTACGTCACCGTAGTCAAGTGCACGGTGGTCAATTGCAATTGTAATCGGCAGAATTTTTTTGATTTCAATTTTGTCATTGCCGTATTTGTCTTCTGTTACAATTGGTTTTTTCTGAATTGCGTTTACGGCAAATGCACTTACCTGAGGCGGGATTATTTCAAGCAAAAAGCATTCGCCCCTCTGTGCTCTGTAAATTGAACCGAGGTTACTGATTGTTGTTGTGCCCTGTTCAATATCGTGCTTTGTAAGTCTGTCTTTTTCTGAAATCGAATAGTATTCCTTTTTCGCTTTTCCTTTAAGCGTTTTCACCTGATGTCTGCCCGGCATTTTAGAACCGTAAAGTCTTCTGAGTGTCTGCAAGATTTTTCCGTGTTTAAGTCCTGTCAAAGTGTTGTCGAGTGATACTTCAAACATAACTTCGTTCATATCCGAGTTGTTTGCACGGCGTGCAGTGTCATTAATTGCTCTTGTCATTTCGTCAAGATTTTTGTTTCCCATATCGTGCATATTCACGGTCATCATCTCACCCGTGTGTAAGATCATCGGCATTGAAATATCAATGCTGTCATGATAATTTAAAGTGCCTCTTACAAGTTTTTTGTTAAAGTCAAGCGTGCAGTTCATCTTTGGCGCTGCTTTCAGACCCTCGCAGATTATTTTCAGCATCAATGTATTTATTGTAATTTTTTCTTCGCTTATGCTGTTCAGTTTTTTACATTCTGTAAGAAGTTCTGTAACGTCTGCCTCATAACTCATCGTTGCGTGCGGAATGTCATTCCAACTTTCCGTTGTCATATTTGAAACTATTTTTCTTGCGATTTTGAAATTTTCTGTTTTATAGACTGCCATTTTGTAAATCTCCTTTGGCGTGTTTTTTTGTTGTGGCCTCATTGTACGCTAAAGGGTGAAAAAACTCTACCAACTGTACTTTACATCGCTGTCAACTGACGGTTTACATATGAAAAATCCCTTGTTTTAAGCCAAAAAATAAGTTCGTAGGGGGGTCTGCCCTCCCGTCTTTATGTTTAAATTCCATATTCAATTACCGCATTGAAATTTTTTAATATATAAGTTATAATGAAATCAAATCATATTGATTGAGAAAGGGTAAATTTATGAAAAAAGAAAAAAGTGCGAAAAGTAAAAAAATTGCAAAAAGAATTCTTGCCGTGATACTCGTTTTTGTTATCTGTATTTCGGCAAACGGCTTTTTGAGATTTTTTCCTCATCTGGCAGTAATTAATGATGCCGCTGCACTCGGCGTGGATTATATTGATTTAAATCTTTATAAAGACGCACCGTCAAAGTCTGAAATCAAAAATAAAATTTCCGAACTTACAGAGATTAAACACCCGTTCGTTCTTGTCGATGAAAATAATTTTGATGCCGTTCGCAAAGAGTATGAAAGCGACAGCGGCACGGAATATACCAAAGCGTTGACAGAGTCTGTTATTGCTAATGCAAACGGTCTGCTTGATAATGCAGTGTATCCTGTTTTAACATATAAACTTGATGAGGAGAACAGTATTCTGCCTATCTCCCGTGAAGTCTTTAACAGAATTGTTATTCTCGGATATGCGTGGCAACTTACGGGCAATACCGTTTATGCAGACAGAGCGTGGCAGGAACTTGAAAGTGTTTGCTCGTTTGATGACTGGTGTCCGTCGCATTTTCTTGCATCTGCAGAAATGGCGCTTGCCGCTGCAACGGGATATGATTGGTTTTATGATTATCTTGATGATTCTCAGCGTGATTTGCTTGCACAGAAAACTTATGATTATGCCATCAAGCCTGCACTTTCAAAAAATTATCTTTCAAACTGGTTTACGTGGTCCAAGAATAACTGGAACAGTATCTGCTACAGCGGAGTGGGCATTGCGTGTATGACTTTTTCTTCTTATTATCCCGAGGAGAGCGCAGAGTTTCTTCATATGTGCTATCAGAATATGCCGATTGCGTTTGAGAATTTTACACCGAACGGTGTTTATGCAGAAG
Source organism: Eubacterium sp. (assembly GCA_014465955.1). Lineage (GTDB taxonomy): Bacteria > Bacillota > Clostridia > Oscillospirales > Acutalibacteraceae > Eubacterium_R. The sequence goes on from JACTVT010000013.1 coordinate 5,523, forward strand.
GTCCGGGCTACTGCCAGTCAGGTATGAATGCAATCACGTATTTTATTGCGTCTTCAAGAAATCTTTTTGATACTGATTTCGGAATGTCTGAAATTGACGGATTTGCACAACTTGGCTATTTTCCTGTTTACATAACTACTCCTACAGGCGTATTTAATTTTGGTGATAATAAGGGCTGGCGATGTTATACACCCGTTCTTCACTGGTATGCATCCGAATATGATGCGCCTCTTCTTGCCGCTTATCAGATGCAGGATTTCCCTTATGGCTTTGCACCTGATACTTCCGATAACACAGAGCGAAACGGCGAGGGCAAAGAAAATGCACTTTCTTCGCTCTGGTACAACAGAAACTTTACGGGTGACACTGCTCAGTTTGCAGATGAGCCGCTTTCTGTATGCCTTGATTCGGACGCAGGCGAGTCACTTGCTTTGATGCGCAGTGCATATCTTGATGAGAATGCTGCCTTTGCAGGCATTAAAGGCGGATATAATTATACAAACCACGGCGACCTTGATATAGGCTCATTTGTATATGATGCTCTCGGCGAACGCTGGGCAGAGGAACTCGGACCCGGCAACTATGATGCACCGAATTATTTTGTAAATCTTCCTGCAGGAGGCAGATGGAAAAATTATGTTAAACGTGCAGAGGGTCAGAACACTTTGGTGATTAATCCGAATCTTACACTTGATGATCAGTATGCGCTTGCAAGGTGCGGATTTTATTCCTTTGATGAGTCAGCAGGAAGTTGCTCCATTGATATGACAGATGCTTACAGTATGAACGGCGCTTCCTCTGTAAACAGAGATTTTACTCTTAATGCAGACGGTTCATTAACAATTACAGACAATGTAAAGTGCTTTATTAAAAGTGACATTTACTGGTTTATGCACACGAAAGCAGATATAGAAATTGTTGATGAAAAAACGGCAATTTTAACTAAAAACGGTAAGCAGATTAAAGCAACACTTATGAATGACGGTGCTTTTTCCGTTATGGGTATAGAATCTGTTAAGCCGTCATATGTTTTTGAAGTTGATATTCAGGACAGAGATGACAATGAAAATACGACTGCTTTGAAGAAACTGACAGTTCATCTTGACGGTGTGAAAAACGCTGAAATCTGTGTAATTCTTGAACCTGTAAAATAAATTAAAAATGCACTCCTTAAACATTTCGTTTTCGGAGTGCAATCTTTTTTATTTGTTTTTCTTTCTTGCCGTTATTATGTAAAATATCGGAATGGTTAAAAATATTATCCACAGCGGATGCCATAATTTTAAGAAAAATCCGCCGAGCAGATAAATGATAAGCATCAGAACGGGATAACAGAAAATGACAGGCTTTTTCTTGTTGTATGCTAAAACACCTGTGTAAAAAAGCGGAATTGTCAGAAATACAATCCATCCCATATACCAGCCTTTCGGCGAGAACAGTACGCCGAGCAGTGCATACAGAATTGCCATTAAAACAGGATAGGAATAGAAAACCCATGTGTGATGAACCTTCTGCTTTTTCTTTTGAGGAACTTTCTCTTCAGGAATATATGCAGGCGTTTCAATGCTTTTTTCGGGCGCATTTTCCTCTTTTAAAATTTCTTCTTTTTTATCTTCTTCGCCGTTTAAAATAGAGTCAACCGAAACATTGTAAAGTTTTGCCAGTTTCATAATGTTTTCAATATCGGGCACTGCGTTGCCCTGCTCCCATTTTGAAATTGACTGCCTTGAAAGACCTAATTTTTCACCGAGTTTTTCCTGGCTCAGATTGTTTTCTGTTCTTAATTTTTTTAAATATTCGCCTTGCTTGATAGACATAATTCACCTTAATTTTTATTTTTTTACATAATACCACAATTGCTCATATTCATCAAGTATATTTTTAATATTGCCTCCCTTGCTAAAGGGAGGGGGACCGTCGTAGACGGTGGAGGGATTTGTTGCTAATTTTTTATCGTTTTAACCGCCAGCCATTCCAATTGCTTTGTGAACGGCAGCAGCACAGCGGTCGAAAATATATTGAATGCCGAATGAATTACTGCGATTTCAGATGCATTTACAGGCATATTTTTAAACCCGAAATTCAGCAGGGCATCTGATAAATAATATAAAACCGATACAATGGTTACACCGATAATGTTAAAGTAAAGATGTGCCATTGCAGTGCGCTTGCCGTTTTTGTCTGCCCCGAGAGCAGATATTACTGCCGTGACGCACGTACCTATATTCTGACCCAAAATTATGGGAAACGCCTCTGCAAATGTTATGCAGCCTGTGGTTGACAGTGCCTGCAATATGCCTACAGACGCTGATGATGATTGAATGAGTGCAGTAAGCAGTGCACCTGCAAGTATTCCCGAAAGTGGGTGGCTTAATTTAAGCAGAAAGTCAGAAAGCGCAGGGTTGTCGGCTAAAGAACTCATAGCGTTGCTCATAAAGGTCATACCCATCATTAAAACAGAAAATCCAACCATAATGCCGCCGATATTCTGCCGCTTTTCCTTTTTGGAAAACATGAAAATAAATACGCCGATAATTGCAATAATCGGTGCAAAAAATGACGGTTTGAGCATACTTATAAGTATATTGTCCGAACTTATTCCCATTAGTGAAAGTATCCATGCAGTTATTGTTGTGCCTATATTTGCGCCCATAATCACGGCGATTGCATGTGATAACGTCATCATTTTTGAATTTACAAATCCTACAGCCATTACCGTTACTGCTGATGATGACTGAATAAGCGCTGTAATTCCGCAGCCAAGAAGAACGCCCTTATAGGTTTTGTCGGTCATTCTGCCAAATAACTTTTGCAGTCTGCCGCCTGAAAATAATTTTAACTGTTCTCCCATAAAGTGCATTCCGTAAAGAAAAAGAGCCAGACCTGAGCACATTGAAATAAACGTTTCTACATTCACCGATAATCACCGAATTACAAATTTTCTCAATATTAATTTTATTCAGCAAAATAAAAAGTAATTCTGCGGTTTGACAATCTTTTCCTGTTGTGTTAAAATAAATTAAAATTTTTAAGGAGGCGAACAAAAATGACAGTAAAGAGATTATATTATACCCCCTATTATAAAACTGAATTATACTGCCCATCGGCTGATTTTGTTCGCAAACTTTTGAATTTTTAGTTTGTGAAATATTGCGCCGTTGGTATATCCAACGGCGTTTTTCTTTTGCAAAAAATATACTATATGTAAGAAGGTGATTTTATGGGTTGGATACCCGTTCATGAGGATATTAAGGTTCCTGTATTCAAAAACATAATTTATGCTTTAAAGATACTTTATAAGTGCCACAAGCCGTTTATGTTTTGGCAGATTTTTGCACAGTGCTCGTATATGATTTTTACTTTATTTATACAAAGCGTATTATTTTTGAAGGTTCTGCTCAGTGTTGTTGAAGGCGTCGGTGATTTTACATATTATGTGAAAATGCTTATGATTTTCTTTGCAGTCGGTGTGCTCAGCGAAGTGATTCAGGTTGTTACGGACTATAAAGGTCTTGTAGGTCATAAGATAATTTTCAAGTCGCTAAATAATATGATTTTTGAAAAAGCGTCGAAAGTGGATATCAGTTGTTATGAAGACCCTGAGTTTTACGATAAGTATCAGCGAGCAACAGAAATTTTAACAGGCGGGCTTTTCAGTGCATTTTCCTATACGTTTGCAACACTCATCGGCGGACTTATCTCATTTTTCAGCGTTATCGGTATTGTTGCATCTATTGACCCGATGTATCTGTTATTTCTTGCACCTATTCTTCTTGTTTTTGCCGTTGAGGTGTGGAAAAGCAGAGTTGTTTATAAAAGAGACCTCAGTATGACAACAAATAACCGTATTAAAGCGTATGCCCAGCGGACAGTTTTTCTGAAAGATTTTTCAAAGGATATAAGAACATCAAATATTTTTTCTGTTATCAAAAGCAGGTTTGACGGTGCAGTTCAGTCAAATATACAGATTCTTAAAAGTTACGGAATGAAACTTTTTATTTTCAGTATGGTCAGTTCGTTTCTGGGAGAATTGATTCCGATTGCAGGCACATACGCTTTTGCAGGTTATCAGTTTATTGTAACAAAAACACTTGCAATTTCAGGATTTTCGGTTGTTTTATCTTCCATAAATTCCGTAAGAGAGGCTACAACACGTATTGCAGACAGTTTTTCGGAATTATCTGCAGTTGCGCTATATTTTCAGAATCTGCATGACTTTTTTGATTATGAGTCAAAAATTATTTCAGGCAGTAGAAAAACAGATGATTTTGAAAGTCTTGAATTTAAAAATGTTTCATTTAAATACCCGTCAGCCGAAAAATATTCGCTGAAAAATGTTTCGCTTAAAATTAATAAGGGTGAAACGACTGCCGTTGTCGGTATTAACGGTGCAGGCAAAACTACTTTTGTTAAACTTCTTCTTCGTTTTTATGATGCAACTGACGGTGAAATTCTCTATAACGGCATCAATATCAAAGAATACGATATTGACGATTTGAGAAACCGATTTGCCACTGTTTTTCAGGATTATAAAAATTTTGCCCTGTCTGTAAATGAAAATGTAATCTGCAGAATTTGTGACGAAGAGGATAAAAAGATTGCCCGTGATGCGCTGATAAAAAGCGGAGTTTACGATAAAATAATGACGCTTTCAAACGGTGCGGATACTGTTTTAACACGTGAGTTTGACGAAAACGGTGCAGGACTTTCGGGCGGCGAATCGCAGAAAATGGCAACTGCCAGAATGTTTGCCAAGAATTTTGATATTGCCATTCTTGATGAGCCGTCATCTGCGCTTGACCCGATTGCCGAATATAAAATGTATGAAAACCTGATTTCGGCAACGAAGGATAAGACTGTAATTTATATTTCGCACAGGCTTTCAAGTGCAGTTTTGTCTGACAAAATATTCGTTCTCGGCGGCGGCTCCGTGCTTGAAAGCGGAACGCACAGTGAACTTATGAATGCAGACGGTGTGTATGCAAAAATGTTTGCACTTCAGGCGTCAAGTTATAGGAAAGGGGAGGGTGAATTTGAAGAATAATAAGCAAAAAGAACCGTCAACCTTTTCAAATATAATCTATTTCATAAAAATACTTTTTAAAATTTCACCGCTGCTTGTTATCGGTGAGGCATTGTGGGGCGTTATGTTAAGACTGCCGACGAGGCTCATTTCCGTTATCGGTGTTAAATATGTAATTGATAATGCAGGTAATGAAAACGGCGGCAGAAAGATTGTATTTGCTATAATTGCCATTGCCGCAATATTGTTTTTCAGTGAACTTCTTTGCTGGCTTTTCCGTGAATTCTTCTGGAATGTTGAAAAGGAGAAGGTAAATCAGGGGCTAAGCACTATGCTTTATAATAAGGCAAAGGAATTAGACCTTGAGGCATATGATGACCCGAGTTTTTATAATAATTTCATTCTGGCTGTTGAGGCGTCGTCGGGTAATCTTAATAATATGCTGAATTTAATCCGTCAGTATATGGGCGAGGTTGTAACGCTTGTAACAATTTGTTCCGTAATTTTGACGATAGACCCGATATGCCTTGTTATCGTGCTTGTAACAGTTGCTGTTTTTACACCTATCAGCAGAAAAATTGCTGATTTGCAACTTGAAAGGCGTGTTGAAAATAACAGGCTTCACAGGCGTGCAGATTATTTTGCAAGAGTGTTTTATCTGCAGGATTATGCAAAGGAAGTCAGAATGAACGGCATAAAGCCTCTTTTGATTAAAAGGTATAATGAGGCTGCCGATGATGTAATTGACTGTCAGAAAAAATATGTTAAAAAGATAGATATTCTTTATTTTATTCAGGAAACAGGCGTGCAGATTGTAGGCTTTATGCTTGTACTTCCGCTTTATCTTGGCTACTGCGTGCTTGTGTCAAAAACAATATCGTCGGGTGATTTTGTAGCCGCATTCAACGGTGCGTGGGGCATTGCGGCGTCATTTTCATTTCTTACAGTCTATATTTCAAGAACGTTTTCGGAGCAGTCAAAGGTTATTTATAAGGTAAGGGAATTTTTAGGCAGAGAAAATAAACTGGCAGACGGTACACATACTGCCGAAATGTCAGAACCTGAAACAATTGAACTGAAAAATGTTTCGTTTACCTATCCGGGCAATGACAAGCCGACGCTTAAGAATATAAATCTTACCTTAAATCCATATGAAAAAATAGCCCTTGTGGGCTATAACGGCGCAGGCAAAACAACGCTTACAAATCTGCTTTTGCGGCTTTATGATGTTACAGACGGCGAAATTCTTATCGGCGGCAGAAATATTAAGGATGAAACCATAAAGTCGCACCGAAACCGTTTTTCGGCAGTTTTTCAGGATTTTCAACTTTTTGCCGCCACGCTCGGTGAAAATGTTGCGCTTGATACGGATTATAATGAAAATGAGGTTATGCAGGCGCTGAAGCACAGCGGTTTCGACAAAGAACTGCCAAACGGCGTTCATACCGAGGTGCTGCGTGAATTTGACGACAGCGGTATGATGTTTTCGGGCGGCGAGGCGCAGAAAATTACTGTTGCCCGTGCGTTTTATAAAAATTGCCCGTATGTTATTATGGATGAGCCGTCGGCAAATTTAGACCCCGTTGCCGAATATAATCTTAATAAATCAATGACAGAGGTTGCAAAAAACAAAACGGTTATCTTTATTTCACACCGTCTTTCAACCACCCGCCATGCAGACAGAATTTATGTTATGGAAAATGGTGAAATTGTTGAAAACGGCACGCACGATGAACTGATGAGCCAAAACGGCAAATATGCCTATATGTTCAATCTCCAGGCAGAAAAGTACAGAAATTAATACTTTTTCGACGGCGGGGTGGGGGCACCTCGTCGTAATGTAGGGGAGGGTCTTCGTGCCCTCCCGCATATCATATAATGATTATTTGCAAACAGGGCAATTCGTGAATTGCCCATACGCATCGTTATTTAACACCTTGGAAACATTAAATTTCTGAGGTGTTTTATATTCTTTTTTCAATTTCAATAATAATATCACTCATTTTTACATTCAGTGCATTGGCAATTTTATAAAGCGTTTCAAGTGTAGGTTTTCTTTCTCCTCTTTCGATTGCGCTTAAATGCGTTCTGCCGATGTCTGCAAGACCGCTTATTACTTCCTGGCTTATGCCTTTCTTTTTTCTGAATTCTGCTATTACTTCTCCTACAATTTTTGAATCAAGCATCGGAACAAACATAAATACACCTCATTTTAGTTATTTAATAAAAGTGTATGATGTTTTTGTGTGTTTTATGAATACATATGTTGACAAAAAGAATACTTATGTGTTATTATTATCTTGAATAAAAGAGAGGAGATTGGCAAAATGTCAAACGAAAACAATAATCAATTTGAACAGCCGCAGGAAAATAATCAGCAGTATTATCAGGCACCGCCTCAGCAGCCGCAGGGATATTATAATCAGCCGAATTATAATATGCCTCCTATGCCTGTGCAGGAGGAAAAGGCAAGCGTAGGACTGGCAATACTGTCTTACCTTATTCCGCTTGTTGGTTTAATTCTGTATCTTACAAAAAAAGATACACGACCGAAAACTGCAAAGGTATGCGGCAAATGCGCACTTGCAAGTTTTATTATCAACATAGTTCTTACTGTAATTCTATACGCAATTATGGGCGCAGCAATGTTCGGCGGATTAACAGATGATAACGGCGGTAATGCCGATTCATCATACTCCGAACAGGCAGATGAAAATTCAGTAACGGTTGATAGTCAGAAAACAAACAGCGGCACAACGGTAGGCGATTATGGCTGTGTTGTAAAAGGCGCAGAGATGGCAAAAAATTATGATGGAAAAGATGCCATAATAATTACATATGAATTTACTAATAATTCGGATTCTGCACAAAGTTTTGATGTAGCATTGAGTGATGAATTATATCAGAATGGTGTAGGACTGGAAACTGCAATTTTTATTGATGACACCGAAACAGATGGTTTTGATGTGAAAATTCAACCGGGAGTAACAAAAGAAGTAAGAAAAGGATATATTCTTCAAGATACATCTACGTCTATTGAAGTTGAAATTTCCGAATTATTTTCGCTTACAGATGATAAAATAGTTACTACCGTAGAACTTCCGAATTAATTATAAGCATTTTATTTTTAATATATCGGATATAAAAATGAACACCACGGATTTTGTCCGTGGTGTTTTTGTTAATTCATATGGAAAGGATTATCGCCTGATACCATACCGATTCCGACAGGTCCTTTTTTGTTATTGATTCCGCTGTAAAAGCAATAGTATTTATTGTTTGCATAAAGCAGGCTTGAACGGTAAAGTCCTTGATTATCCCATTTGTTTGTGTCTGTTCTCGGTCTTAAAATCAGTCTTGCTTTTGAGTAGTTTTCATTGTCTTTTGAAAATGCATAGTAGAGTGACATATGCAGATGGTCGCTGCTGTCTTTCGGAAATGCCGAAATCAGCATTTCATATCCTTTTGGGGTGTGAATAACATCAAGGTGCCAGTGGCGAACGGTTGGGTTTTCATATTCAACATTTATTATTTTCGGTTCGGTCCATTTCAGACCATCTGCACTTTCATAATAATGGATTACATATCCCTGTTTTAAATCAATTGCCCACATTTTATATGTTCCGTTTTCATATACAAGCGCAGGGCTTAAAAAGTCGTGCTTTGAAAGAGGTGTAGAAGCCATTGTCTGCTGTTTTTCCGACCAATGCACGCCGTCTTTTGTAATTTTTCTGTAAAGACTTACGGTTTCATTTCGGTAGTCATAATAACGCCACCAGCATTCAAGTTGGTTTTTATCTGAATTATAGACTAATTCTGTGTCCGAATTATAACTGATACCGTATTCATAATCTGACGGAACGGGTTCGAGCGGGTTGGAATAGCCTGCGGGAGTTTCCCAGTTAACAAGATCATTGCTTGCTAAAATGTGTGGGTTTTCCCAGAAATCATTGCATCTTTCATATGGTGTAAAAGCACACCAATAGGTGTAGCCGTTCCATTTATTTTCAAAAAACTGAACAGATGGGTGATAGTCAATCTGATTGCCGTATGCATTCGGCATTTTAAGTTCACTATTTGAGTTTCCCGAAATGCTTCGCACGATAATTTGGCATTTGGCTTTTTTTGTGCCCGCTGCGGCTGTTAATGTGGTTTCACCTTCGCTGAGAGCAGTGATTTTGTTACCGTCAATTTTAACTGTTTCATTATCATCAGCGTAGAATTTGATTTTGATTTTATTTTTTATATTGTCATCTGCGGTATAATTTATTTGCTTTAAAAGATTTTCGGATGTGCCGATATCAATATAAAGTGTGTGTGCCGCAAACTGAAAATCCTGCGGTGATGCTGTAACAGTAACGTTAATTTCTGCCGTGCAGTTTGCTGATTTCGCCGTGATAACCGCACTGCCTTCGCCGATGCCTGTTATAACATTGTTTTCAGCAGATACTATATTGCTGTCACTGCTTGTATATTCAATTTTTTCATTGCTGTAAAATGGTTTTGTGATTGGTGATAATTCAAGTGTTTCATTTATGTTCAGCGCAATGTTGTTTTCTTCAAATTCAAGTATTGACGTTAAAACAGTGTCTTTGTTTAACTTTCCGAGTTTTTCTGTTTTAACGTAGCCTGTTTTTACCTTTTTGTCTGTAAAAGCAACAACTTTGCTCCATTCATTATCAGAAATGAGGACTTTAATATCAGCACCTTCGGGAATACTGCCTTTCGGCAGTCCGACTGCACACGGTGAAGATTTTACTGCTATTTTACTTTCAGCCACACAAATTGATGGGTTTGTTGATTCACTTGAATCAAAATCTTTTTTATTTACAGATGAGATAACGGATAAAGTTATACCGATTACCGCAATAACGGCAAGTACCGTTATAGTTATTTTTAAACTTTTTTTCATGTTTTACCTCTTAAAACCAAGCGTGTGTTGAAATGTCATTGATGTACCATTCATTGCCGAGAACGTATTTTATACCGAAATATCCGTTGCCCTCTCTTGTTTGTGAAATGCTTTTGTCGTCTGCACCTTCGTATGTTACGGTGTAACTGTATCTGAAATCATATTTTACTTCAATTTCGCTTTCATCTGTGCTGAGTTGCTTTTCAATGTCGTCAAATGATTTTTTCAGTGTCACTTCTTCGACTTTAAAATCAGAAACGGTGTAATTACCCATAAATACATTTTCTTTAATTTTTTTAATGTCCTCGCTGAATCCGTTTTCCTTGTAGGCATCGCTCAGTTTGTATTTGCTGAAATCCTCGCTGCCGTTTATAATATCGGTATAAATTGAGGTTATGCTTTCTTCGGTCCGTTTGCAAAGATTATTGTAACATTCCTCGGTGATTTCAGGAGTAAAATCATAAATATTTTCACCCGGATTTACTTCAATCATTTCTTCAATTTCGCTGCAGTACGGGTTTACAATGTGAATGTCATTTACATCTGCAAAGGTGTAGCCGATTTCGTAAATACAGTTATTATTTTCGCATTTTGGTTCATTGAATTTAATGCCTCTTACATAAATTTCAGTTGAGGCAGGCACTGTGATTTTAAGTGATGCAAAGCACTTTTGACTTGGCAAAACGCCGTATTCTGCAAGTTTTTTGCTTTTATTATTGGTTTTCATAACTGTTAAATAAAATGTGCCGCTGCTGCCGTCTTCAAGCACGTAGTTGACGCTGTAAAAAATACGGTTTGATTTTGGACTATAACTGTCCTCAGCATCTTTATTAATTTCAAAATCAATAATTTTTCCCGGAGCCAGTGCCATTTCGCTTGGATTTTCCTTGCAGAAATTTATATAATTTTCATCATAAATCGGCGTGTCTTTATCAAAATAAAGCCGTGAATATGATTTTTCCCACTCGGCATTGTTGATTTCACTAATATATTTTTTTACAAGTTTTTCAGGGTTGTGTGACGGAACAGTAAAAAGGTAAATGCACAGTACTGCAATTACTGCGGCAATGACTATGGCAATTGTTCCCGGTACTCTGATTGCAGTATTTTTCTTTTTGTTTTTTGTTATTTTTGCTGCTTTTTCAGATTGTTTCTGTTCAATTTCCTGTTCTGAAATCGCAGGTGTTTCAAATATTTCAAAATTAAAATCGTTTTTCATTTTTACCTCGTTACTGTATTATTTTTTATAGTACAGTTATAGCATATCATAATGATAATTTAATGTCAATAACTGTTATAAAAATAGTAAGTATATTAATTACAATCGTTATTATATTACAAATTTTTGGTATTTTAAATATTTTTAATCAAAAAATAATTGAAATTTTATAAAAAATTTGATATTGTATATTAGCAGTAAAATCATTGAAAAAGGCGGTGGGAAAGTGAACGGAAAAGAATATTTTATTTATCTGCTTTCCTGCCATCTGAACGGCGAAAAGCCTGAGGGTCAAAGCGGTATTGACTGGAAAGAGATTTTTGACCTGTCAAAAAAGCATAGCGTTACAGGTATTATTATGACCGAAATCAGGCAACTTGATAAACAGTATCAGCCTGAAAAAGAAATTTTCTCTGCATTTAATCAGAATCTGGGTTTTACACTGCAGGTTTATGAATCGAAAATCAGTGCGATTTCTAAATTGCTTTCCGTGCTTACTAAGGCAGAAATTCCGCATTTGCTCGTAAAAGGTGCAGTGCTCAGAAATATGTATCCTGAGCCTGCCCTAAGAACAAGCGGCGATACCGATGTTGTTGTAAAAGAATCCGATTTTCAGAAAACTGTTGATGTTCTTTCCGAAAACGGTTTTGAAACCGAGAGTGTTGAAGGCTATGTTGCAACGACTCTTTTTGAAGACCATCGCTTTGAAATTCATACTGAACTTGAAAGCATTAATGTACAGAGCAAGATTTATTTTTCAACACCTTTTGATGATATAAGTGAGTGCAGCGGCTTTACTTATAAACTTATGCCGATATATCATCTGATTTATGTGATAACCCATATTGCACATCATATGAAAATCGGCGGCGCGGGTATAAGAATGCTTATGGATATTGATGTTCTTGTACGCAATTACCCTGAACTTGATTATAAACTTTTTCGGAATATCTGCCGTAATATCCGTATTGAAAAAACGGCGGATACTCTTTTCGCACTTTGTATAAAATGGTTTTCAACTCCTGTGCAGTGTGATTTTTCTTTTGATTCGGAAGATAATCAGGATTTTTATAATGATTTGTGCAGTATGATACTTGACGGCGGAACATTTGGCTTCGGCAACGGCGGCGTCGGAAAAGATAATCTTGAACGCAGTATCGGCAAAAACGGCAAGGCCACTTTCTTTACCTCTTTAAAGGCACTTTTTCATTGGATATTCCCCTCATTTGAATATATGAAAGGCTGTTTCCTTTACGCACGCAAACATCCTGTTTTGATTCCGTTTGCATGGTTTCACAGACTGTTTAAAGCATTGTTCGTTTACAATAAAAAATCAACAGGTAATTTGAAAGAAATTTTTACCGGCAAGGAAATGAGCGAAAAACAGCATCAACTTCTTACCGAACTTGAATTAAAATAAGTATAAAACAAAAGATGCAGCGTGAAGAATAAATCGCTCTGCATCTTTTTATTTTTTGTCTTGCAGCAAATAACTTTAATGTTCATCATTAAGCACAGCGTGGGCGCATTTAATTCCGTCAACTGCCGCCGAAACGATTCCGCCTGCATATCCTGCACCTTCACCGCAGGGATAAACACCTCTTATATTGCACTGATAAATGTCATCTCTTAAAATTCTTACGGAACTTGAACTTCTTGTTTCGGGTGCTGTCAGCACTGCATCGTAAAGGTTAAAACCATTCAGTTTTTTGTCCATTTCAATGATTGCCGATTTCATTGTTGACGAAACTTTTTCAGGCAGACATTCGTCAAGATTTGTAAGCGTAACACCTGTCGGGCAGGTCGGCTTAACATTACCGAGGGCCTTGCTTTCTTCACCTTTAAGAAAATCGCCTACCAGTTGTACTGGAGCACGGTAGTCGGAACCTGCCAGTTTAAATGCCGTGTTTTCAATCTGCCTTTGATAGTAAATGCCTGCAAGCGGGTGTTCGCTCGGAAAATCCTTCGGTTCAATTCCCACAAGCAGTGCACTGTTTGCGTTTTCACCGTCTCTTGCAAGTGAACTCATTCCGTTAACGATAACGCCCTCTTTTTCGCTTGCTGCCGCAACAACCGTACCGCCGGGGCACATACAGAATGTGTATGCTCCGCGTTCGTGCAGTCCGTGGCAGGCAAGTTTGTAATCGGCAGCACCGAGTTTCGGGTGATCTGCAAATCTGCCGTATTGCGCTTTATTGATAAGGCTCTGCGGATGCTCAATTCTTGCACCAACCGAAAACGGTTTCTGCATGATTTCGACACCAAGGTTATAAAGCATCTCAACAGTATCTCTTGCACTGTGACCTATTGCCATAATAACGCTGTCCGCCTCAATATCATATGTTTTTCCTTTGCCGGAATATGTGATTCCCTGCACAAACTTATTGTAAACAATTAGTTTTTCAAGTTTGCATTCGAGTTTTACTTCGCCGCCGAGTTTTTCAATCTTTTTTCGTATATTTTTAACTACAACGGCAAGCCTGTCCGTGCCGATGTGCGGCTTTGATGAATACAGAATTTCCTCAGGTGCGCCTGCTTCGTAAAGTTCATCAAGCACTTTGCGAATGAACGGGCTTTTAATACCTGTCGTAAGTTTTCCATCTGAAAAAGTGCCTGCACCGCCTTCGCCGAACTGTACATTGGATTCTTCGTCAAGTTTTCTTTTTGTCCAGAATTCATTGACATCCTTTTGCCTTGCGTCAATATCTTTGCCGCGCTCCAATATAATCGGCCGCAGTCCTGCTTCGGCAAGAATAAGACCTGCAAGCATCCCCGCAGGTCCGAAACCGACTACAACGGGTCTGAATTTCGAAATGCGTTTGTTCTCGGGCATTTCATATTTATATGGCTTTGCAAGCGACGCTTTGCTTGATTTGCATTTTGATATTATTTGTTCTTCATCAAGCGAAAGCGTTACGTCAACCGCGTATGTAAAATGCACATCATCTTTTTTTCTTGCATCAACGCTTTTTTTGAAAATAGTCAGGTTTTTTATATATTTTTCATTGATTTTTAAAATTTTAGAAACTTTCTGTTTCAGCAATGCTTCGTTTTCGTCAAGAGATAGTCTGATTTCATTGATTCTTATCATTTTTTTGCAATTTCCTTTGCTGATTTTATTCCGCTGTGCCATGCAAAATCAAGGTTAAAACCGCCGCATGGGAATTGTTCGTCAAGCAGTTCACCGCATATAAACAGATTTGGTACAATTTTTGACTGATAGTTTTTGTCTACTTCTTCAGTCGGAATTCCGCCGCATGTAATCTGAGCAAATTCATATCCTTTTGTGCCTGTAATAATGTGCCGCCATTTTTTTGCAATAACGGGAACTGCAGTTTTGTCACCTTTAACCTGTTTGGTGATGATATTGTCAATTACAGTGCCTAAAATTCCTTTAAGACTTCCGAATTTTTCCTGATGTGCTTTAAGTTCATCTGTTGTCATATCCGGCACAAGGTCAATAGTCAAAAGGCATCTTTTTGGATTTTCCGATATAAAGTTGCGTGCAATAATATCGGATAAATTCATTATTGCAATGCCTGAAAAACCGTAATTTGTAAACAGCACTTCGCCTGTTTCCTTACCGGCAATTTTTCCGTCAAGTTCTACCTGAACTGTGCATCTTGTGCGTGTTCCTTTAATTATGCGGGGATATTTGCTGTTTGATTCAATCTGAACAAGAGCAGGGCAGAGCGGCGTTACGGTGTGACCGAGTTTTTCAAGCAATCTGTAGCCGCTGCCGTTTGAGCCGAGTTTCGGCTGTGCTTTTCCGCCTGTGCATACCGCAATTTTATCGGCATTATAGGTTCCTTTGCTTGTGTGAACGGTCAAATCGGGTGAAATAGATGTTACTTCACAATCTGTAATGATTTCAATTTCAAGTTTTCTGCATGCGTCAAGAAGTGTTTCAAGAACTGTTTCCGCTTTCAGTGAGTAGGGATAATACCTGCCCTCTTCGGTGCGCAGTATAAGTCCTATTGATTTGAAAAAGTTAACAGTCTGCGCGCAGTTTATGGCGTTTGCATTTGTTATATTGCACCTGCCGTTTCCTGTGGCAAGAATTTTTCTGCCGGGTTCGGAAAGTCTTTCAAGTATGGTAACATTTGCCGATTTGTTAAGTTGCTTTATTTTTATTGCGCATACCAGACCCGATGCTCCCGCACCTATAATTATAACATTCATACCTGTTTTCAGCATCTCCGAAATTATATTTGTTTATTTGATATATGAAATTTGTTATATATATAATAGTATAAAAGAAAGATAAATGCAAATTTTTTTGAATTTTTCTTGACTTATGGTAATTCCTGTGTTATATTAGTTACACCTCGTAAAGGGGTTTATTTTTTGTGCCCCTTTTTATGTGCGTTTTATTTTGTGTTACGCCCGAGGGAGATTATTTATCGAATTTAAAAACGGAGGTGCCGAAATGAGAGTTAAAGTTACTTTAGCTTGCACTGAATGCAAACAACGCAATTATAACACAATGAAAAACAAAAAGAACACTCCAGACAGACTTGAGATGAACAAGTACTGCCCGTTCTGTAAAAAACACACTCTTCACAGAGAAACAAAGTAACGGAGGATTTACAATGGCTGAAGAAAAGACTTCAAAAAAAGTCGAAAAAGGAGCAGATGCTTCAAAGGCTAACAAGAAAAAGTCCAAGAAAAAGAATCCATTTAAGTCCATGTCTGCATTCTTTAAGGGTGTAAACGCAGAACGTAAAAAAGTAGTATGGCCGACCGGTAAGGAAACAATCAAGAATGCAGTTATTGTTCTTGTTGTTGTAATTATCGCAGGTTCTGTCATTTACGGCGTAGATACACTTCTTTCTCTCGGAATGAAGGGCATTAAGAGTCTTGCAACTAATGAAACAACAGTCAGCGAAACAGCAGAGGATACAACAGAGGATACTACAGAACTTGTTGAAGATACTACTGCTGAAAATGCAGACGCTGAATAAGTTTCAAAACGTTTAACGGAGGCTTATTAATATAATGGAAGAAGCTAAATGGTATGTTGCCCACACCTTTTCAGGTTATGAAAATAAGGTAGCAGGCAATATTCAGACTGTTGTTGAAAACCGCAATCTTCACGATATGATTCAGGAGGTTGCCATTCCGACCGAAACAGTCAAAGAACTTAAAAGTGACGGAACAGAGAAAGAGTATCAGCGCAAACTGATGCCCGGCTATGTTTTCGTTAAAATGGTTATGACCGATGATACATGGTATATCGTTCGTAATATCAGAGGCTGCACGGGCTTTGTAGGTCCTGAAGGCGAGCCTCAGCCGCTTACAGATGAAGAAGTAAGAAACAACAATCTTGAAAGAGTAACATTTCAGGTTTCTTATGCCGAGGGCGATATGGTCAATGTTATTGACGGTCCTCTTGAAGGCTTTTCGGGAACAGTTGATTCTATTGACGCTGCAAACAACAGTGTTCAGGTAACTGTTTCAATGTTCGGCCGTGAAACATCTGTTGAATTTGAAATTGACCAGCTTGAAAAGGCTGAAGACTGATTTTAATTTTTTGGTAATTCGCAGTATATCTGCTTATTATTCAGCATTTTTTGCTGAGTGGGAGGGAAGTGCTTTCCCGCCATACCACAATATTTAGGAGGAAAAAATAATGGCTCAGAAGGTAGTAGGTTTAATTAAACTTCAGATCCCTGCAGGCAAAGCAACACCGGCTCCACCGGTTGGTCCTGCACTTGGTCAGCATGGTGTAAACATCATGGCTTTCACAAAGGAATTCAATGAAAGAACAAAGAATGACGCAGGTCTTATCATTCCTGTTGTTATCACTGTTTTTGAAGACCGTTCATTCACATTCGTAACAAAAACACCGCCGGCTGCTGTTCTTATCAAGAAGGCTTGCGGTATTGACAAGGCTTCAGGTGTACCTAACAAGAATAAGGTAGCAACAATCACAAAAGAGCAGGTTCAGCAGATTGCCGAAACAAAGATGCCTGACCTTAATGCAGCATCTCTTGAAGCAGCAATGAGTATGATTGCAGGTACAGCCCGCAGCATGGGTATAGTAGTAGAAGACTGATTCCCCGTGTGGGAGGAAAAATCCGATTAACCACTGGAGGTAATTTATAATGAAACACGGAAAGAAATATACAGACGGTGCAAAATTAATTGACCGTTCAAATTTATACGATAGTGCAGAGGCTCTTGACCTTGCAATTCAGACTGCTAAGGCTAAGTTTGATGAAACAATCGAGGTTCACGTTCGTTTGGGTGTAGACTCACGTCACGCAGACCAGCAGGTTCGAGGCGCTGTAGTTCTTCCTAACGGCACAGGTAAAGACGTAAGAGTTGCAGTTTTCGCTAAAGGCGATCTTGCAAAGGCTGCTGAAGAGGCAGGTGCAGACGTTGTAGGCGATGCTGACCTCGTTACAAAAATCCAGGGCGGCTGGATGGACTTTGATGTAGCAATCGCAAGCCCTGATATGATGGGATTTGTAGGCCGTTTAGGTAAGGTTCTCGGTCCTCGCGGTCTTATGCCGTCACCAAAGGCAGGCACAGTAACTATGGACGTTGCTAAGGCTGTTGCAGAGGCTAAGGCAGGTAAGATTGAATACCGTCTTGATAAATCAAACATCATTCACTGCCCGATCGGTAAGGCTTCATTCGGCGTTGAAAAACTTCTTGTAAACTTCAATGCACTTCTTGATGCTATCATCAAGGCTAAGCCGGCTGCTGCAAAGGGTCAGTATATTAAGTCCTGTGCAGTTGCATCAACAATGGGTCCCGGCGTTCGTATCAATCCTAACAAGGTTGGTTCAGGTGCTGCCGCTGACGCAGAATAATTTATTTAGGTGTTGACAAGAGCAACCCTCTTGTGTTACAATACATTCGCTGTTCAACCAAAGACAGCAGGTGCCTTTTGGCGTAAGTTTACCGCCTGCCGAGGAATGAGCATTTTGAAATTATATATTTTTTGTATATAATTATTAAGAAATGTTGTGCATTCCATTCTTTGGAATGCACTTTTTGATTTGGAAAACAGCCATAAAGTCCATTGAAAGTTTATACTTTTGGCGGCAAATAATTATGGAGGTATAATAATGCCAAGCACAGTAATTCTTGAAAAGAAACAGGCACAGGTTGCTGCTCTTGCTGAAAGAATTAAAGGTTCTATTGCAGGCGTTATCGTTGACTACAAGGGTATTAATGTAGAAGATGATACTAAACTGCGTAAAGAACTTCGTGAGGCAGGTGTTGAATACACAGTTGTTAAAAACTCTCTTCTTAAAAGAGCTGCAGACGAAGTTGGCCTTGAGGGTATTGACCCTGTTCTTGAGGGCACAACAGCAATCGCAACAAGCGCTGATGACTATGTTGCATCAGCACGTATTCTTCAGAAGTATGCTGACGCTCATGATAACTTCAACGTAAAGTCAGGTTATCTTGACGGCGAGGTTATTGACCTTGCTAAGATTCAGGCTCTTGCAAAACTTCCTTCAAGAGAAGTTCTTCTTGCAACAGTTTGCAGCGTATTCAATGCTCCTATCGCAGCTTTTGCACGTGCAGTACAGGCTATAGTTGATAAGGACGGCGCACCGACTGAAGAAACTCCTGCAGAGGCTCCTGCTGAAGAGGCAGAGGCACCGGCAGAAACAACAGCAGAATAATTTAAATTAAAAAATTCATTTTATGGAGGAAATAAAAATGGCATCAGAGAATGTTACAAAAATTGTTGAAGAACTTAAAACTCTTACAGTTCTTGAACTTTCAGAACTCGTTTCAGCAGTAGAAGAAGAATTCGGCGTAAGCGCTGCAGCAGCAGTAGCAGTAGCAGCACCTGCAGAAGGCGGCGCAGCAGCAGCTGAAGAAAAGACAGAATTTGACGTTGTACTTACAGACGTTGGTGCAAACAAGATTCAGGTTATCAAGGCAGTTCGTGAAGCAACAGGTCTTGGACTTAAGGAAGCAAAGGCTATCGTTGACGGTGCTCCTGCAACTGTTAAAGAAGCTATGCCTACAGCAGATGCTGAGGCTCTCAAGGCTGCACTTGCTGAAGCAGGCGCAACAGTTGAACTTAAGTAAGTCAATTTTTCTACTAAAAGGAACGGTTCGCCGTTCCTTTTCTTTTTGCTCTTGTAAATTATCGGTTTTATTGATTATGGTACAATATGGCAATGATGTAACGTAGGGGCGGATATCATCCGCCCGTTTATGATAGAGTATATAGTCGTTTTGTAGGGGATGGCCTCCGTGCCCTCCCGAAAGAAAGTTAAAATTATGATTAAACGTATTAATGAAAAAGATATTGAAAACTGTGTATACGTAATTAGAAACAGTTTTCAGACTGTGGCAGATGAATTTAACATTACAAAAGAAAATGCTCCAAGATATGTGTGTTATTCTGTTGATAGTAATAAAATTAAAAGTCAATTTAAAAACAGTAAAGATATGTTTGCCTATTTTATAGATGACAAACCTGTTGGTTACTATTCACTTTCTTTTAATGATAATGAATGTGAAATAAATAATTTGTGCGTTTTGCCTGAGTATAGACATAAAAATATCGGTAAGCAATTACTAAATCATGCAATAGAATTTGCAAAAGAAAAAGGAAACAAATGGGTGAATGTAAGTATTGTTGAGGAAAATACCAAATTGAAGGAATGGTATCAATCTATGGGCTTTGTTCATTTATATACTGAAAAATTCGATTTTTTCCCGTTTACTTGCGGATATATGAAACTTGATTTATAATATTTGTAAGGGTCGACGTCTTCGACGACCCGAAAACGGGCAATTCGTGAATTGCCCCTACAGTGTTGCCATAACATTTTTATTGATTAACGGTGCGTCGGGGACGCCGCACCCTACGAAATTGCGATAATGCCCTGTAGGGCGGGGTGCCCTCACCCCGCCGTGAATTTTAAATAATTCATCCGCTCGTTTATGATAGAGTATATAGTCGTTTTGTAGGGGAGGGTCTCTGTGCCCTCCCGAAAAAGATTAAAAATTAAGGAGAAATTTTTATGTTGGATACAATTAAATATTGTTATGAAAATAAATTGGTAACATATTTTTATTTTGACAGTCAGGAACTGTGCGGATATATTGCATATCCGATATTGCTGTAATTGATTATGACTGTAAATATTGTAAGCAGATTGAAAAATTGTATAAAATCAGAAATCAAACCCATAAAGCGATTGATTTTAATGCTGATGAAATTATTTATACAATGCTTGATTTTGCAAAGGAGAATAATTATATAATATCATTGGACGTGAAAGATATGGATTTTTCGGGCATTGTGGTTGATTATAAAGATAATATCATTACCATAAACGAAGTAGATAAAAATGGTGAAAAAGACGGTATAAATGTAATTGATCTTGACAATGTAAATTCATTTTTTGTTGATACTGAAGATGAGCAGAAACTGCGGTTGCTTCTGAATAATTGATATTGACAGGTATGTTATAATATATTTATGCATAATGCGGTTCAGGATATTGGCACCGCAGAATAACAAACGTATATAATATTATGAGGTGATTACATGTTTAAAGAAGTTAATTTCAGAGATGTTAAGGAAAATGTTGTCAGCCTTATTGCTGATGATTGGGGACTTGTTACGGCAGGCAACGGCGAAAAACTTAATACAATGACGGTATCATGGGGCGCAGTCGGCGAACTCTGGGGCAAGGATATGGCTACCGTTTATATCCGCCCGCAGAGATATACCGAGGAATTTTTAAATGCCAACAATTATTTTACACTCAGTTTTTATTCGAAAGAGAAAAAGGCTATCCACAGCGTTTGCGGTTCTAAGAGCGGCAGAGATGTTAACAAGGTAGAAAAAGCAGGGCTTACGCCGTGCTTTTATGAGAAAGCGCCTTATTTTGAGGAGGCAAAACTCGTTCTTGTTTGCAGAAAGGTGGCAAAGTCAAAGTTTGAACCTGAACAGTTTATTGACGGCACGATTGAGGATAAATGGTATCAGGCAAAAGATTTTCATTATATTTATTACGGAGAAATTGAAAAAGTATTGATTTCGGAATAATTTTAGTGTATAATATTATTACAATTTAAGCGGTTGCATTATTAGCGTAGCGTATGGGCCCTGTGCGACGGGATGCTACGAACCTTGTCAGGCGGGGAACCGAGCAGCAATAAGTGGATTATTCTGTGCGCCGCAGACAAGTCTGTACGTTACGTTAATAATGTAACCGTATTTTTATGCTTTTAAGGAGGGCAGAGAATGTATCAGGTTTTATACAGAAAATACAGACCTAAGGTTTTTTCTGACGTTTACGGGCAGGAACACGTAACATCTACTCTGCTCAATGAAATTAAAGAAAACCGTATCTCACACGCCTATCTTTTTACAGGTTCAAGGGGAACGGGTAAAACAAGTTGTGCAAAAATTCTTGCCAAGGCAGTCAACTGTGAAAACAGCGTGAATGGTGAGCCGTGCAATGAGTGCGAGGTTTGCCGTGGTCTTGACTCAGGCTCAATTTATGATGTTGTTGAAATTGACGCTGCATCAAATAACGGTGTTGACAATATACGTGACCTGCGCGAAGAGGCAAATTATACGCCGAGCCGCGGCAGATACCGTGTTTATATTATTGACGAGGTGCATATGCTTTCAACAGGCGCTTTCAACGCATTGCTTAAAATGCTTGAAGAACCGCCCGCCCACGTCATTTTCATTCTTGCAACTACCGAAGTTCACAAACTTCCTGCAACGATTCTGTCACGCTGTCAGCGATTTGATTTTAAACGTATACAGCCTGAAACGATGGCAAAACGCCTTATGCAGGTGGCAGGATATGAAAATCTTGACCTGACCGAAGAGGGCGCAATTCTGATTTCACGAATTGCCGACGGCGGAATGAGAGATGCTCTGTCTATTTTAGACCAGTGCGCAGGCAGAAATCAGAAGATTGATGAAAAACTTGTGTCCGAGGTTGCAGGAATTGCAGGCAGAGAGTCTCTTTATGAACTTTCTGACGCTATATGCAATAAAAACGGCGGCGATGCGCTGAATGTTATCAGTAAACTTCACGCAAACAGTTATGATATGGAGCGCCTTTGCGTTGAAATGATTAATCATTTGCGCAATTTCCTTATCGTAAAAACGGTCGATAAAAGCCGTGAACTGATTGTTTGCACAGACGATGAATACAACACGATTTTGAGCAGCGCTGAGCATTTTACACTGCCGTCAGTTATATTTGCGCTTGATTTGTTTCAGGATACACTCGTCAAAATTAAAGGCGGAGCGAATTCACGAATTGAAATGGAAATGACGCTGATTAAACTCTGCGAGCCTAAACTTGAGCAGTCTATGGATTCTGTTCTTGACAGAATTTCAGTGCTTGAAAGAGCAGTTAAGAACGGCGTTGCAGTTAAGTCTGCACCTGTTAAAACAGTTGTTCCCGAAACTGTTTCGGAGCCTGAACCGACAGAGAAAAAATCGGTTTCGATTGATACAGAAAAAACTGCAGAGATTGAGAAACCGACGGCAGAGCCGATTGTCAGTACACCTGACAGCGAACCTTTGCCGCAGATTCCCGAAGCAGCACCGCAGACAGAGCACGAAACCGCTCCTGCAACGGGTATAAAACGTGAATTTGAATACTGGGCAGATTTTATGGAAGCAATTTATAAGTCTGACATTGCGCTTTATGGCGTGCTTAACGGCGCAAAAGCCTATGTGCGGGATGAATATTTTCTTCTTTCGTCAAACAACAGTACGCTAAATCAGTTTATAAAAATTCCAACGCATTCAAAGGCTATCAAAAAAGCACTGCATGATGTAACGGGTCAGGTTTATAAACTCGGAATTCTTAAAAAGAAATCCGACAGCGGTGAAAAAAGAGATCCGCTTGAAGACCTGATTGCAAAGGCTCAGGGAAATGTTAATATAAATGTTGAATAAATTTTAAAATAAAGGAGAAAACTTTATGAAAGCAAGACTTCCTCAGGGAATGGGCGGCGGTCCGCAGAATATGCAGGCTATGCTCAAGCAGGCACAGAAAATGCAGGAAAATATCGAAAAAAAACAGGCTGAACTTGAAGAAAAGGAATATGTTGTTTCTTCAGGCGGCGGCATGGTAGAAGTAACTATGAACGGCAAACATGAGGTTAAGGCAATCGGTATCAATCCCGAAGTTGTAGACCCCGAAGATGTTGAAATGCTTGAGGATATGCTCGTAGCCGCTCTTAACGAGGCAACTAGGCAGATTGCTGAAGAGTCTGAAAGAGAATTATCATCTGTAACAGGCGGACTGAATATTCCCGGACTTTAAAATGGCGTCTTTTGACCTTGAATTACAGCAGTATTAGGAGATTATTATGGCTTATAATTTAGCACCGCTTCAAAATTTAATAGATCAGTTTGAGCGTATGCAGGGTATAGGTCATAAAACTGCGCAGCGAATGGCATTTTATGTGCTTAGCTTAACCGAGCAGGAGGCGCAGGAATTTGCAAATGCCATTACAGATGCGCATACCAAAATCAAGCAGTGTAAAATCTGCTGTGATCTGGCAGATGACGATTTGTGCCCGATTTGCAAAAGCGAAACGAGGGATAAGTCAATTATCTGTGTTGTGGAAGACCCGCGAGATGTTGCCGCTATAGAGCGCACTCATGAGTATAACGGTACATATCACGTTCTGCACGGCGCAATTTCGCCAATGGCGAATATAGGCCCTGATCAGATAAGAATTAAAGAACTTATTGCCCGCCTTGGTGACGGCGAGGTGGAGGAAGTTATTATGGCAACAAACCCTACTGTTGAGGGTGAGGCAACCGCAATGTATATCGGCAGACTGCTCAAGCCTATGGGCATAACCGTTTCACGTCTTGCCTACGGCGTGCCCGTCGGTGCAGACCTTGAATATGCCGATGAGGTAACACTCTCCCGTGCAATTGAGGGCAGAAGTCTTATATAATGTGGGGGTGCTGTGTTTATCGACCCGTTAATTTATAAATAACGCTCTCGTAGTGGCGGATATCGTCCGTCTGTAAAACATACATAAAATCACTGAAAGGAGTGATAACCTTGTCAGAAGAATTCAAAATCATAGCAAAAAACAAAAAGGCTTATCACGACTATTTTGTGATAGATACTTATGAGGCGGGAATAGAACTTTTCGGCACTGAAATTAAGTCAATCCGAAACGGCAGGGTAAACCTTAAGGATTCGTTCTGCAGTGTTGACGACGGCGAAATGTTTGCAATCGGTATGCATATTTCACCTTATGAAATGGGCAACAGATTTAACCGTGATCCGATGCGCAAAAAAAGACTTCTACTTCATAAGAAAGAAATTATGAAACTTTTCGGTCAGAGTCAGCAGCAGGGGCTCAGCATAATTCCGCTTGAACTTTATATAAAAAAGGGCAGGGCGAAACTGCAGATAGGTCTTTGCAAAGGTAAAAAACTGCACGATAAGAGGGCAGTTGCCGCAAAGCGTGACGCACAAAGAACAATTGAGCGTGAATTTAAAGAACGCTATTAATTTTACAATTTAATATGGGGATGAAAGGATTTCGACAGGGTTGTTAAGCCTTGGTCAGCGAGTAGCGGAGTTGCACCGCTTTAAAAGTAACACCTTAAAATTAACTGACAATAATAAATCAGTAGCTTTAGCTGCCTAAGTGCGGCTTTCGTCTTACCTTTGACTGCCGCGGCTAAGGATAAGGCGTCGATAAGCGGCGAACATGAACGGAAAATCGGCTCGCTTTCCGTCAGGTATCAGAGCCTACCGAAACAGTAAGAATGTTTGTTTTCGTACTGCGCGGGGAATCTTAAATAACAAACTACACTCGTAGAGCCCTTGGTAAGACAGTTTTGGACGCGGTTTCGATTACCGCCATCTCCACCACACTTTCAAAGACCACATAGAACATTCTATGTGGCTTTTTTTCTGACTTTTTCACCTGTTGCGGATTACTTAAAATTATTTTATAGGTAACAAGTAGGTAACAGGTAGGTAACAAATTTATTTATGAAAAAAGGGCTAACAAAATGTTAGTCCTTTATATCTGTATGTATTTTGTTTACTGCTTCAATTTTTGTTTTCATATAGATGTGGGTGTATACCCTTTCTGTGAAGGACTGTGCCGCTTTATGCCCCACAATTTCTTTGATTATACTTTCATTAACGTTGTGAACTGTTAATTGGGTGATGCAAGTGTGTCTTGCCTCGTGGGTAGTGTGCTGCATATTTAAGGCTTTTATTTGGTATACTAACCCCACAACAGGTTAAGTATAGCAAATATCACTAAAAAAATCAAGGAGTGATAAAAATTGCTGAATGTAAAAGAAATGACCTTTGAAGAATTTATTGAATTTGGCGAAAAGAAAACAGGTTCAAAAATTGATGGGTCAAGTCAAAGAATTAGTAAAGATTATGTTTGACAATCTCAAAAGCGGTGCTTGGTCTGAAGATGATTTGCGTGACATCACAGATGCAATGAAAGAGAACCTTGTACAGCGCGATGAAAGGAAGGCTTAAATATTATGAATATTAACAGTATTGAATATGAAAACACCGAAACTCTGAAAGTTGAAGATGCGGCAAAGTTGATGCACAAAAACCCTTCTTTTGTCAGATGCGGTTTAAGGGACAAGCGCTTCGGGTTCGGCTGTGCCGTTTTTAATAACGGCAGGTGGAATTATTACATTAACAAGCAGAAATTTTTTGAAGAAACAGGCAT
Organism: Eubacterium sp.; assembly: GCA_014465955.1. Taxonomy (GTDB): domain Bacteria; phylum Bacillota; class Clostridia; order Oscillospirales; family Acutalibacteraceae; genus Eubacterium_R. The sequence continues at coordinate 31,386 of JACTVT010000013.1, forward strand.
TACGGAAAAGGCGGTACAGGTATGATTGAAAATTTAATCATTATACAAACTTTAATACATTTATGACAGCAAGACCATTGCCGTCATCTTCAAAACTTGGCAAATGGGGGTGGCTGTTCAAATGATTAATGCAGTTGTACTTATGGGCAGATTGACTTATGAATGGAATGCAACGCTTGACAGAAAAACAAGACCGTCACATCAGCGTGTTGATAAAGAGTGGAAAGAACTTGACGAGCCTTTTTCAAATGGTCTGATGTACCCTAAAGATCCAAACGGCAGTGCAGCAGAAGTTGTAAATTGCCGCTGTTCGCTTGATGATGTGCCACGCTGGTATGTTGAAGCAGGTGGCGGTCAGTATCGCAGGGAAGGCATCACAGGCAATATTATTAAATGTAAGAATTATGCAGAGTTTAAAGAAAAATACTTGCAAATGCTCCAAGACGGAGTTATAATGATGGCAAGAAATCTTGACCGAAAGACCGCTAATACTGGAACATTTTCGAATTTAAAAGTTCCTATGCAAAAAAGAGAAGTTAAGAGAGTTTGTGAAAAATATGGTTTTGACATAAAAGGATTAACAATAAAAATACAGAGGTCTGAAACATTTTTGTCAACGAGTTTTTATGGCTCTACTGATTATAATAATATTGGGAGAATTGATTTGTTCCCAAATGCTTTTATTAGTGAAGAAGAACTTATTAAAACAATTATTCACGAAAAATGCCATGTTAAGCAGTTGCAAAAATATGGCAGAAAGTATTGTCAAGAACATTTAGCAGAAATGGAAATCGAAGCATACAAGGTTCAAGAAGAAGTATTTGAACAGTTAAAGAAAAGGGGTGAAATGGTGTGAAATGGTTGAAAAATCTTGAAAATTTTGCAAAAAGCGGCACAGTAGGGCAATGCCCAGTATGCAAAAGCGAAAATACTGATTATAACGCAACAAAAGTTGTTGATGATATGGGTTTTGCTGTTATGTGGTGTAATGACTGTAAGCATTCACACATCATTTCAAGACTTAAAGTGACTGAAGATATGAAAACAAATCAGAAAGTACCTGACGACTTGATTTAATGCGCCTGTGCAATAGCAGGGCGCTTTTCTTATACCTAAATTTAATATTGTTGAATGAAGCACTTTGTTTTTACAAGGTGCTTTTTTCATATATTCACACCCTGACAAGTGATATAAACTGTCAAAAATTACTCCTGCAATATGAGATATAAACTGTTGCGCCTTCAGCGGAAGACACCGCATATAAAAACTTTTTTATAAGAGCTCATAAAAAAGTTTTTTGGCGTTCGAGGGCTTTGCCCTCTCGGCTAAAAAACGCAAAGGCAGAAAGGGAAAAAGTATGGACTTTTTGAAATCAATTCTTGGTGATGATTTGTATTCACAGGTTGAAAGCAAAATTAATGCTTACAATTCAGATGAAGCAAACAAAGATAATGCTGATTATGTTTTGCGTTATGTAATCGGATTTTAACGGAGGTGTTTGAGTATGGGCAAGTCGTCTTTTCTCTGCCACAAAAAGATTTTGATAAAACATTGAAACTTGTGGATTTCTGCATTTCTTTATGTTATAATTATTCTGTATATTTGTGTCTATATGCAGAAATGCACTGATAAAATGAAAAATCATGCAAAGGGATATCCCTTTGTTGGTTACTATGTAACCAACAAATAACCTATTATTGCTTTAGAAAGAAACGAGGTGAGTGCTGTGGCGAAACCGAATAAATCTACTTTGCAAGCCGGTGTTTTAACCGCAGCGGTTATTGTCTGCGCTATCCTTGCCCGTGTTTTTGGCAATCTCGGTTATGCTCCCGCGATTTTGGGGCTGATACGCACAATGCTGTATATTGGGCTTTATATGGCTTGGGGTGTTTCAGTCAGAAAAAGGGTTGTTCAGGCACAGGTACGCAATTTAATTGAAATATCTTTTAAATAAAATATTTGCTTTTCAATGTGAAATATACCTTCTGCGGTTTATGATGAAACGAATTCATTTAATTTTGGTGAGTGTTTAAATTCACATACTGAAAACGTAAAAGCATCTATTTTATTATTTAATATTAATTATTCATTGAATTAAAATGTTTCGGAAATTATGTTTCGGATTTCTGTTTCTATCTGCTTGATTTCATAAAGAAATTCTCTTGAGGAAACACGCAGGGCGCCGTTGCCGAGAATTATAAGTTGTTCAAGTGCATCAGATGTAACAACTCTTACTTTGTGATTTTTTGCCAGTTGGTGCGTTACTTTTTCGATATACATATCGGCGGTTTCAGCCTCTTTTGTATAAACAATGTTGATGTTATTCACCTTTTCAACTTCACGCGTGGAGCCTTTTATTTTGTAAGCGTCAAAAACGAGAATAACCTCACATTTTTTATAGCCCTGATAATTGCACAAAATATTTACAAGTGCATTTCTTGCACCGTCAAGATTGTTGTTCTTTGACAGTTCTTTCAGACAGTCCCACGCAAAAATGACGTTGTAGCCGTCAACAAGCAGGTATTCCGTGCCGCCGTATTTCGGCACCTTTGCAGATTTGTATTTTTGATTTTCATTTTTGTTTTCAGCACTTTTTGTAAATGTAAAATGACCGTTTTCGGGATTTGAGCGGTTTTTAATCGGTCCATAGGTCTGCTCAAAAATCTGCATCAATTCTTTATCAAGTGCAAACAGGTTATTCTTGTCTTTGCATTTTGAAAAATTAATTTTACTGTCGGTGCCTACGTATTCGCTTTTCGGTGCAGAAAGTGCGCTCGGCAGATGCATACGGCTTTTGACCTCGTTCCATTTAACGTTGTATCCTGCACCGTGTGAGCAGAAAACAGAACCGCAGGGGTTGTCCGTATCAGCATCGCAGTCATAGCCGATTTTTTCAATAATTTCATCTGTATTATGGCACGGTTCATAGCCTTTCAGTGTGCAGAAAAGTCTGCCCCTGCCGTGCGTGTATTGCATAACTTCACGTGCATAATTGTGCATTGTTGAAACAGGAGCAGTGCCGCTGATAAGAGAAAACTCACCCACAGTTTCGGGCGCATTGAAACTGCCGTGCATACGCTGAATATCCGTCATTGCCCTGCCTGTATTTTCGATCGGAACTTCGAGTGTGAATTCATAAATCGGCTCAAGCAGAACTGATATTGCAGAGCGCAGTCCCTGCCGTACTGCTCTGTAAGTAGCCTGCCTGAAATCACCGCCTTCTGTGTGTTTTGCATGCGCCTTGCCCGATGCAAGCGTGATTTCCATATCGGTTATCGGTGAGCCTGTCAGTACGCCGATGTGCGTCTTTTCATAAAGATGTGTAAGTATCAGCCGCTGCCAGTTTTTATCAAGCAAATCCTCTTTGCAGTCGGTTTTGAATATAATTCCGCTGTTTTTTTCAAGCGGCTTCAGTATAAGATGAACTTCGGCGTAATGCCTGAGCGGCTCAAAATGACCGATTCCCTCAACTGTATCGGCAATGGTTTCTTTGTAAATTATATTGCCTGCGTCGAATTTTGCGTCAATATTGAAACGCTCTTTGATAAGCGTCTGCAGAATCTCAAGTTGAATATCACCCATAAGTTGAACCTGGATTTCACCAAGCCGTTCATTCCAGTTAACCTTTAACTGAGGGTCTTCGCTTTCAAGAATTTTCATTTTTGACAGTGCGGTATGTGCATCAACTTCTGTCGGTAAGTTCAGTTTATATGTAAGCACAGGCTCGAGCAGCGGTCGGTTTGTACTTTTTTCTGCTCCCAGTCCGTCGCCCGATTCAGCGAAAGTAATGCCCGTTACTGCGCAGACAGTTCCTGCCTCGGCTTCATTTTCAGTGGTGAATTTTTCACCCGAATAAATGCGTATCTGGTTTACCTTTTCACTGCTTTTGTTTTTGTCTGATTTCAGAATATCTTTTACTTTAAGACTGCCGCCCGTAACTTTTAAAAATGTCAGTCTTTGCCCCTTATCCTCTGTAATTTTATAAACTCTGCCTGCAAATTCATCACTGTATATCGGCATTTTTGTATATTTGTCAAGGCAGTTTAAAAATTCTTCCACGCCTGTCAGTTTAAGTGCCGAGCCGAACATACACGGAAATATTTTTCTGCTTTTTATGCAGTCGGAAATATCGTTTTCGTTGATAATTCCATTGTCATAATACTTATTTAAAAGGTTTTCATCGCAAAGAGCAATATTTTCATAAAAATCTGCTTTGTTCTGATTCCCGAAATCAATGCATCCGTCGCTGAATTTTGTTTTCAGTTCGGTTAAAACACGTTTTTTGTCTGCACCGTCAAGATCCATTTTGTTGATAAAAATGAAGCAAGGCACATTGTATTTTGAAAGCAGTTTCCAAAGTGTCTGCGTGTGGCTTTGTATACCGTCTGTTGCGCTTATAACAAGCACAGCGTAGTCAAGCACCTGAAGCGTACGTTCTGTTTCGGCGGAAAAATCAACGTGCCCCGGTGTGTCAAGCAGTGTGAATTCAGTGCTGCCCTGTGTTAAAACTGCCTGCTTTGAAAAAATTGTAATTCCACGGCTTCGCTCAAGTGAAAAAGTGTCTAAAAAAGAATCTTTTCTGTCAACTCTGCCGAGTTTGTTTATACTTCCCGATTGGTAAAGCAGTGCCTCGGATAAAGTGGTTTTGCCCGAGTCAACATGAGCCAGAACGCCGATAACAATTTTTTTCATCTTCTCACCACGCAAAATAAGTTTTATATATAATAGCATATAAAACCGTAATTGTAAATTCAAACAGGCTTTACATTGTTTCTTTATTATGCTAAAATTTTGAACGACAAACGACAGAGGTATGGTGTATGACTGAAAGAATTAAAAATTCCGAAAAATTGTATTCGGTTGAATTTGTTCGCTTTATATTTGCGGCGGTTATAGTTTATTATCATATATTGCATTCAAATATTAAAGGTGCGGCAATTGATTTGCCGATATACGAAAGGCTCTATGATAACTGTGCATTTGCAGGTGCGGCAGTTGAATGCTTTTTTATTATTTCGGGTTATTTCCTTTATAAATCTTTTCAGCGCAGACCGAATATTTCCGTTCTTGAATTTGCATATAATAAATTTGCACGCCTTTGGCCTGTTCTTGCAGTGTTTTTGCTTATAGGATTGCTGTTTTTTTATTTTAACGGGTATGATTCTTTTTATAATATATTCTTTTTGCAGGCAGCAGGCGTTACCCCTGATGTTTCGGGTATAACGTGGTATGTTTCGCCTTTGTTTATTGTGATGATATTTATGTTTGCCTTTTATAAAAACACTGAAGATAAAAGGAAATATAATCTGTTTCTTGCAGTTGCCGTCTATTTTTCTTATGTAATGGTTATAAATGACTGTTCAAAGGTTTTCGGGCGTCATACGATTTACGGCGTTTTCAGCATAGCGGTATTGCGTGCAGTTGCAGGAATAGGGCTCGGATATCTTATTGCTGTTGTAAGTGAAAAAATTAAAAATCTTGATTATATTAAAAATTTTAAAGGAAATTGGTTTCAGAATACGCTCATATTTATTTTGGTTTCGGCAGCGGAAATTGCTTCATTTTATTTTATGATGCGTCATTTTCTTGATTCGCAGAACTCAATGCAGCAGCAATTCTTCGTTGTTCTTCTGTTTACGGTTTTCTTTGTTTGTCTGCTGAGCCGGCGCGGTGTGTTTACACTGCTGTTCAATAATAAATTTTTCGGATTTTTGGGCAAGTATTCCTATTCAATTTATATGATGCAGCAGATTGCGTTTTATATTCTGCAAAAAGTATTCTGGGAGAATTCCGATTATACAGTTTATCTTGAAAATCATTTTGTAAGAACTCTTATAATTTCAACAGTATTGGCAATTTTTTTCGGTATAATAACTTATTATGCAGTTGAAAAACCGTTTGGTATTCTTTTATCGCGGTTCGGTAAAAAACTTTTTGCATGATAAAATATGACATATTTTTATTTACAGAGGTATATTATATGAATAAAAATTTAAAAAGTGACAAACTTTATTCGGTAGAATTTATGCGTTTTATTTTTGCAGTGGTAATAGTTTATTTCCATATTATCCATGTATACATAAGGAGTTATTCCGGCGATATTGCCATATTCAGAAGGTGTTATGACAACTGTGTATTTGCAGGCTCCGCCGTTGAATGCTTCTTTATTATTTCGGGTTATTTCCTTTTTAAATCTTTTCAGAAAAGGCCCGATATTTCTGTCCTTGAATTTTCCTACAACAAGATTACAAGGCTTTGGCCTGTAGTCGCAGTGTGTTTGTTGATCGGCACTGTTTTCTTTGAGTTTGACCAATATGAAAGTTTATATAATCTGTTTTTTATTCAGTCGGCAGGATTTGTAACGCATGTCGTAGGAATATTGTGGTATGTTTCACCGTTGTTTATAGTTATGGTGTTTATGTTTGCCTTTTATAAAAATACTAAGGATAAAAAGAAATATAATTTGTTTCTTGCGGTTTTTGTTTATTTTTCCTATGTTATGGTTATAAATTTTAATCCGAGAATTTTTGACCGCAATAATATTTACGGCATATTCAGTTTAGCAGTATTGCGTGCAATTGCGGGAATTGGGCTTGGTTATCTTATTGCCGTTGTGGAAAAGCAGATTAAAAGCCTTGAATTTGTTAAGAATTTTAAAGGAAACCGAATTCAAAATGCATTGATATTTATTGTCATTTCGGCATTGGAAGTGATTTCGTTTTATCATTTAATGCGCCATTTCTTTAATTCTGAAAATTCTTTAAGTCAGCAGTTTTATGTAGTAATTCTCTTTACTGTTTTATTCTCGTGTCTGCTTACCAAAAAGGGAATATTCACTCTGCTGTTTAATAATAAGTTTTTCGGTTTTCTCGGCAAGTATTCATATTCAATTTATGTAATGCAGGAGATTACATTTAACATTATGAAGGAAACATTCTGGCAGTATAAAGATTATGCTTCATCGCACTTTTTAAGAACTATCGTAATTTCGGTTGCATTTTCGGTTGTTTTCGGCATTGCATCGTATTATATTGTTGAAAAGCCGTGCGCTCTTCTTTTAACAAAATTCGGTAAAAAACTTTTTGCAAAAAAAGAAAATAAATTAACGGTCAATTCGTGAATTGCCTCTGTAAAACAACTTTGTAGGGGTTGGCGGTCTCACCTGTCGGCTCGGTAGGTGCTTCTGCTTCGCAGAGGTGTCAACCGGACATCCGTACCCGACGACCCGCAAAATAAAAGCGGGAGGGTGTCTGTGCCCTCCCGCTTTTTTTAATACAGATGAAAAATATAGATAATTATTCCGTAAATAACCGACGAAGCAACGCCGTAAACTATTACAGGTCCTGCAATCGTAAACATCTGCGACGCAGTTCCCAAAACAAAACCTTCGTGCTTGAATTCAAGTGCAGGGGATACCACCGAATTTGCAAATCCTGTAATCGGCACGATTGTGCCTGCGCCTGCGTGGCGTGCAATTTTGTCGAATACGCCGATACCCGTAAGAATTGCGGTTATAATTACTATAATGCACGGTGTGGCGATTTTAAACTGTTCTTCGGTCATTCCTGCTTTTTCAAATAAAAAGTTTAATAATTGACCGAAACAGCATATTGCACCGCCGAATAAAAATGCTTTTACACAGTTTAAAAGCACCGGCGAATTCGGGCTTGCTTTGTCTGTCATTTTACTGTATTCATCTTTACTGATACTCATTTGTTAACACCTCTTTAACTTATTATTTATTTTAATTGAACATTTATACAAAATACTTGACAAAATATATAATTATCTGTAATATTGGAATATACTATTTGTAAAGGACTTGGCACTATGCACCTTATTGATGTTAGAAATGTTTACAAAATTTATAATCCGGGTGAAAATCAGGTTAATGCGCTTGACGGCGTATCTGTCACAATTGATGAGGGCGAATTTGTTGCAATCATCGGTCAGTCGGGCTCAGGCAAATCCACACTTATGAATATGCTCGGCCTGCTTGATACACCTACTTCGGGCGAATATTATATCAACGGCAAATTGGTTGATGATTTGACAGATGATGAAATGAGCGTTATCAGAAACGAAGAAATAGGCTTTATTTTTCAGGGCTTTAACCTCATTTCTTCACTTGATGCACTTGAAAATGTAGAACTTCCGCTTGTTTACAGAGGTGTTCCAAGAGAAGAAAGAAGAGAGGCTTCAAAAAAAGCGCTTGAAAAGGTAGGTCTCGGCAGCCGTATGCATCATTTGCCGAAAGCGCTTTCAGGCGGTCAGCAGCAGCGTGTTGCCGTTGCAAGAGCCATTGCTGCAGCACCTCCCGTTATTCTTGCCGATGAGCCAACAGGTAACCTTGATACACGTTCAACTAAAGATGTTATGCAGATTCTGCACAATCTGAAAGATGACGGAAGAACCGTTATTGTTATTACGCATGATAATGAAATTGCCGAACAGGCAGAGCGTGTTATTCGTATTCGGGACGGTAAAGTTGTTGAGGACTACATAAATCCGGGTTTTGAAGAAAAATACGGCAGAGAGTCTAAAAAGAATAATAAAAACCCGATAGATGAAGGTTAATACAAAATTTAAATTTGCTTTGTATATATCACCTGTTTTTGTGAAAAATACAGACAGGTGATTTTTTATGATTTTTTTAAAGGCTTTTTTAATCGGCGGTCTGATATGCGTTATCGGTCAGCTTTTGATTGATTTAACAAAACTTACACCCGCTAAAATTTTAGTTCTCTTTGTCTGTCTCGGTGTATTGCTCGGCGGACTCGGGCTTTATGATAAACTGGTTGATTTTGCAGGTGCCGGTGCAACAATTCCGCTTACGGGATTCGGCAATGCACTTGCAAACGGTGTAAAGAAAGCAATTGCAGAGCAGGGCTTTCTCGGCATTGTAACAGGCGGTCTTACTGCGTGCGCAGGCGGCGTAACGGTTGCAGTTGTTTCAGGTCTTATTGTAGCATTGTTTGCCAGATCAAAGGAAAAATAATCCTCTGAAGTATTGAAATGTGAATTTAAATATGATAAAATGTTATTAAAATTTTAGGAGGGATATTTTATTATGGCAGCAATGACTTATGAATCTATTGTGGAAACTGTAAGAGAAAAGTTCAGCAAGGTTGATGTTAGTTCTGTTCCCGGTGTGCTTGCTTATCAGTTTAATATTGAGGGCAAAGTAAGCGGCATTTTTTATGTTGAAATCAAAGACGGTCAGGTGCACGTTGAACCATATGAGTATTATGACAGAAATGCTATTATTATTATGAACGGCACAAATCTTCTTAAACTCGTTAACGGTAAACTTGACCCTGTTGTTGCTTTCACAACAGGTAAATTAAAGGTTGAGGGCGATATCAACGCCGCACTTGAACTTACAAAGTTTTTGAAGTAATCAGGAAGTTTAACGATACGTAGGGGGGTCATCCTCTGCGGTTGTATTCTTTGTGTTAATGCAACATTGTACATTAATTAAATAAACCTAATTATTGGGAGGGCCTTCGTGCCCTCTTAATTTTTTGTCACAAATTTTAATTGAAAATACACTATATATATGATAAAATTATTTTATGATATTTGTAGGTGGTAATTATGAGGAAAATGTCTGAAAAAATAATTTCATTTATATTGTCGTTGCTTATCGTGTTTCAAATTGGCGGTATGGCTGCATTTGCAGAGAATTCTGCCGATTATGATTCATCGAAAAACAATGAAACTCTTATAAAATATGCCGTTGGCAATGATATTCCGACAGACGGCGGAATATGGATAAACAGCAAATCACAGGAATATTTTCTTTCTGTTTTTAACAATATAAGCGAACAGAATTACAGCGTTGATGAGAATGGTTATCTTGTGCAGGAAACCGACGATAAAAGTACTGTGAATGATTATGATAAAAAACTTCGCAAACTTATTAACGGCAGAAAAACGATTGCCGTTGATATTTCGGATGTATATTATGCTTATAATGATACTTTTTGTGAAGATTATTCAGTAATGCTTGAGGACAGCGATTTTGCTTTGCTTTTTGAAACAGACAGTAAATTAAGCGTTGCTGTTTTGAATTTTTATCATTATGCCGAACACCGAAACGAACATTCTTACAATAATGAAACCGAATTATATACCGATAATGAACTTGCAGATGAATTTTTAAAGTTGTTTTTTAACGATGAAACATCGGCTCATAATGAAGGAGAGGGAATTGCTGAACTTCCGAAGTTCACAAGGGGAGCAACCCTGCCGAGAGTCGGCAATTATGTTCATTTTACATCGGGTACTTACGGTAAAAGCGGTCTTGGCGAGGATTTGAAATGGTATAAAATCGGAACAGGTCCTAATGTGGTTTTTGCTGTTTTTGCACAGCACGGCTGGGAGGATGCATGGTCGGCAGACGGTGCGGAACTTGTTAAAATTGCCGACAGGGTAATGGAAAATCTTTCGTCGATGAATCAGAATATTTTTTATGACTGGACTGTGTATATTATTCCTTATGCAAATCCCGACGGTATAACATCGGGTTACACAAACAACGGACCGGGCAGATGCACGGTTACAACTGAAATTGATATGAACAGGTGCTGGCCTGCCGATTTTACTCCCGTTACATCGTCAGACAGAAATTATACCGGTAAATCACCGCTCGGTGCGCCCGAGGCGTCACAACTTGAACGTTTTCTCAGCAGCAATATGGGTAAATACACCAATGTCGTGCTTGATGTGCACGGTTGGCTGAATCAGACCATAGGAAATTCACAGGTCGGAAATTATTTTGTTAATGAGTTTAAGGGAAACGGCTTTTATCATAAAAGTTCTCACGGCAGAGGCTATCTTGAAACATGGGCTTACAATAAAGGCGCTGAATCCTGTCTTGTCGAATTCCCTATGCCTAAAAATGCGTCATCAATTATTTCAAACGATTATTCGGGCAAATTTACAAATGCACTCGTTAATATGATGAATGGCTTTACAGACAAAAATCCGATTGTTCTTAATCCTGTTGAGAAAACTCCTGTTGCGTCAAGAGTTACCGGCGTTACGGCTAATATAAGTTGGAATGCAGTGCCGCTGGCAGACGGATATTATGTTGAAATTCTGTCTGATAAAAAAGGTGATAACTGGCATGGTGCAGGTACAACCGTAATATCTCAGTTTAATTTCAGAAATCTTGAATTCGGTCATTCTTATTCCGTAAGAGTTAAGCCTTACAGATACAGCAGCAAGGGTATTATTTATGCTGATAATTTTTCCCATTCCTGCGGTTTTTCCACTCTTGATAAGAACAATGCGGCAACCGCAATTGAAAGAATTGTTTCGCTTAATTTAAGAAATATTTCCGATACCTCTCTTGATGTTTTATATGAACACGTTACGGGTGCAAACAGATACAGAATAGAAATTTCATCTGATAAAGAAAACTGGCAGACAGTGCTTAATACCGATAAGGCTGAAGCGAATATAACAGGTCTGATACCTGAATCATCATATTATGTTCGTGTTACAGGCTATGCTGTCAGCGGTGAAGATATCGTAATGTCTGATAAATATTCACCGATTTATCATTTTTACACCAAGCCAAAAGATATTGCTGTTTCGCATCTCGGCTTTGAAGATTTGACCGATTATTCTTCTTATTCGGGTTACGTTGCATATACATCGGTTTATAATAAGTTTATCACAGGCACAAATCCGCCTGCAAATAATGTATTTGAACCTGCAAGAGCAATCGACAGAGCAATGATGGTAACCATTCTTTACCGTATGGCAGGCGAGCCGTATGCAAACGGAGGCAATCCGTATACATCATCACCGTTTACGGATATTACGGACACAAGCGTGTATTATTATGACGCCGCCTGCTGGGCGCTTAAAAACGGTGTTACAACCGAAACAACCTTTAAGCCGTTCAATAATGTAACACGTGAGCAGACAGCAACATTTCTTTACAGATATGCTCAGGATAATGGCACAATCGGTGACGAAGCATATAAAAACGTAAATCTCGATACTTATCATGATGGAAACAGTATCAGTCATTTTGCAGTTGATGCAATGAAATGGGCAAATTACAACTCAATGATTACAGGCACGGAACAGGGCTATGCAAATCCGCAGGGAGCAACACAGCGTATCCACGCAACTAAGATTTTGTATGGTTTCGGCAAAACCTGCAATATCGGCAATTTTAAATAATTATTTTGGTTTTTAACGGGTGAAAAACACCCGTTAAAAAATTAACTATTGACTTTAGTGCGGTAATACGGTAATATAATGTTACAATAAAATTTTTAAGGAGATTTAAAATGAAAAAATTTACAAAAGTTTTAGCATTAATCCTTTCTGCAGTTCTTGTTGTTGCCTGCTTTGCAGCATGCTCAAAAGCAACTGAAGATGACAAGCAGGTTAATGCAACACAGTCGGATTTTGACTATATAAAGGAAAAAGGTAAACTTGTAGTCGGCATTACAGAATTTGAACCTATGGATTATAAAGATGCAAATGGTGAATGGATTGGTTTTGACGCTGATCTCGGCAAAGCAGTTGCAGAAAAAATGGGCGTTGATATCGAGTTTGTTGTTATTGACTGGGATAACAAATTCCTTGAACTTGATACAAAGGCTATTGACTGTATCTGGAACGGTATGACAATTACCAATGAAGTTACGCAGAACTCATCTGCATCTAATGCATATGCAGTAAATCAGCAGATTGTTGTTATGAGCGCAGATAAGGCTGCGAATTACACAACAGTTGAATCACTTAAGGATTTAACTTTTGCAGTTGAAAACGGCTCGGCAGGTCAGGAAGCAGCAGACGCGCAGGGTCTTAAAACTGTTGCAGTTACTGCACAGGCAGACGCTCTTCTTGAGGTTAAATCAGGCGCTGTAGACGCCTGCATTATTGACTCCACAATGGCACTTGCCATGACAGGTGAGGGAACTGATTATGCAGATCTTACTACTTCTGTTTCACTTGCTGAGGAGCAGTATGGTATCAGTTTCAGAAAAGATTCAGATATGACCGAAAAGATGAATGCTTATCTTGAAGAATTCAAGGCAGACGGTACACTTAAGGCTCTTTCGGAAAAATACGGCGTTTTACTTGCTGATTAATTCAGTCTTATAAATTTAAAATAAATTGCGGGCGGATATTATCCGCCCCTACGATTTTTACGGCGCAGAAGTTATTCTGCGTTGTTTGTGTGTAAAAGGATAATTGTTTATGGATATGTTTCTTCAGGTTACAACAGAACTGTTAAAAGGGTTTGGCGAAACAGTAAGGATTTTTGCTCTTACGCTTATTTTTTCGCTTCCGCTCGGACTTGTGCTCAGTTTTGGATCTATGTCAAAATTCAAACCGCTCAGTTGGCTTGTTAAAACTGTTATATGGGTTGTGCGCGGAACGCCGCTTATGCTTCAACTTTTAATTGTTTTTTACGGCCCGGGACTTATTTTTAAATGGGATTTGATGGGGCGTTTTAATGCAGTCCTTGTGGCATTTGTTATTAATTATTCCTGCTATTTTTCAGAGATTTACAGAGGCGGCATTCAGTCTATACCGAAAGGTCAGCAGGAGGCTGGTCTTGTTCTCGGTATGACAAAGTCACAGATTTTCTTTAAGGTAACTCTTCTTCAGGTCGTTAAAAGAATAGTGCCGCCGATGAGCAACGAAATTATCACTCTTGTTAAAGATACTTCACTTGCAAGAATTATCGGCGTTTATGAAATTATCTTTTTGGGTCAGAGTTTTATTAAATCCAAAGGCTTAATCTGGCCGCTGTTCTATACGGCAGTATTCTATCTTCTCTTCTGCGGAATTCTTACATTGATTTTCAGAGCGGCAGAAAAGAAAATGAGTTATTTCAACAGTTAAGGGGTGAAAATATGGCTTTACTTGAGGTTAGAAATATTAAAAAAAGTTTCGGTAAAACAAAGGTTCTCAAAGGCATAAATTTTGAACTTGAAAAGGGTGAGGTCCTTTCCATAATCGGTTCGTCAGGCTCAGGCAAAACAACACTTCTTCGCTGTATAAATTTTCTTGAATTTGCCGAAGATGGCACTATAACGGTAAACGGAGAACTTATTTACAACGGTGTTACCGATAAAAAGATTAAAGAAAAGGATTTGAGAAATAAGAGACTTCATTTCGGACTTGTTTTTCAGTCTTTCAATCTTTTTCCGCAGTATAACGTTATGCAAAACCTTATGCTGGCACCGGGTCTTCTTAAATTGGAAAGTAAAGAGAAACTTGAAAAAAGAGCCAATGAACTCATTGAGCGTGTAGGCCTTTCCGATAAGAAGAATTTTTATCCGTGTGAACTTTCAGGCGGTCAGCAGCAGCGTGTTGCAATTGCCAGAGCACTTATGCTCAATCCCGATATTCTTTGTTTTGATGAACCTACTTCGGCACTTGACCCCGAACTTACAGGCGAGGTGCTTAAGGTTATCAAAAGCCTGAAAGATACAGGCAGCACAATGATTATCGTTACCCATGAAATGGGCTTTGCACACGATGTTTCCGATAAGGTTATCTTTATGGATAACGGAGTAGTTTATGAGCAGGGTACGCCCGAGCAGATTTTTGAGAATCCGCAAAAGGTGCGCACTCGTGAATTTCTTCAATCATATGATAAATAAAAATTCCTCCGTACTGATGTACGGAGGATATTTTTGTTTGCATATTTATTTTATTTCTATCTTTTCGTTTTCCGGCGTTTTCCAAAGGCTGATTCTGCCTGTGTCGTTGAAGGCTTTTAATGTCATAATACCGAGCGGAACTACAAACATACCGAGGAAGCCGAACAACTTTAAACCGAAGTACAGACCTGCAAGCGTGATAAGCGGATTAACGCCGAGTGATTCTCCGACGATTTTAGGTTCAATATACTGGCGGATAACCGAGATTACAACATAAATTACAAGCAGTCCGATACCCTGTGATGTATTGCCTGTTACAAACGAAATGAGTGCCCACGGAATCAAAACACCGCCTGAGCCTGCAACAGGAAGAATATCAAACACGGCAATTGCAATTGCGATAATTACAATATAACTGTTGCTCATAATTTTAAGTGCGCTCAGAATTGTAAATCCGAGTGTCAATTCGCAGAAGGTAATAAACATAATGATTGCATATGCTCTTACCATTTTCAGAATTGTTTTTGAGAAAACCTGTTTCATTTCAACAAGCAGGTTCTTTTTATTTTCGGGTAACTGAAGTTGAATGAATTTAACAATTCTGTCATAGTCCTTTGTAAACAGAATCCATGCCACAATGCCGATAACAATGCCGATTACTGCAGACGGAACATTTTTGACAACGCTGTAAATTCCTGTTACACCTGAACTGATTGTGTTGGTGATTGTGCCCGTGTTCAAGCCGATTTTGCTTAAATCAAAATCCTGAACAAGACCGTCAATTGCCGTTGTAATGCTTTGCGATACGCTGTTATAAATACTATCAGGCAAAAATGTCAGCAGTTTAAGTATTTCCGATTTAAGCATTTCCATAAACTGCGGAAAATCACTCAACTGATCTGTGAGGTAAGATACGAAATTTCCGATTTCATTTATCAGACGTACAAGCAACAGAATGATAGGCACAAGAACAACTGCTATTGACAGAAATACCAATAAAAGCGACCACAGCGTATGGCATTTGTTTTTTGATTTTTTATCAAGCCATCGTAAAGGTTTCTGCAATATTACCGCAAATAAGAATGAAAGCAGAAACGGTGCGGTCAGCCAGAAGCAATACTTGAAAAACACATAAACGATTGCAAGTATCACTGCTGCATACAGCAGATTTATTAAAAATTCTCGTCTTTTTTCAACTTTGGGATTCATTTTAACTTATGGTTACCTCCTGTTTGGATTATTATTCATTGCCTATGTTATACAATTTTTACATATTTATTCTAAAACAAAGCGCTGTAATATGCAATACTTAAAATATTAATAATAAATAAAAAAATATTAATATTTTCCTTGATTATTTCTTAAAAAAGTGTTATTATACCTAAAGTGTTTTTCACAGTAAAACAATTGTATTCGGGTGGTGGACAGTTTTTTATGGCAAAACTTAATTATGTTCTTGTAAATGCCGAGATTCTGCCCGAGGTTTACAGAAAAGTTCTTCACGCCAAAAAACTGCTTGCGCAGGGCGAGGCGTCGTCGGCCACTTCAGCATCGAAAATGGCGGGAATTTCACGGTCTGCATATTATAAGTACAGGGATATGGTTTTTGAATATAATCCCGAAAATACAGAGGAAATGGCAACGCTGTCACTTGTTCTGCTTGATACAAAGGGCGTGCTTTCGGCAGTTACGGGCGAAATTTATCTTGTGGGTGCAAATGTTCTTTCTATTAATCAGAAGGTTCCGCACAACGGCGTGGCAGATGTTTCACTCACTGTCAGAATTGCAGAGATGACTGTTTCTGTTGAAACGCTTATTGAAAAACTGAAATCAGTAAACGGCGTTAAGTCGGTTAAATTATTTTAGGAGGTATATATGAAGGTTGCAGTAATGGGCTACGGAACAGTAGGTTCAGGTGTAGTTGAAGTAATTGAAACGCATAAAGACATAATTGCAAAACGTACAGGCGGCGAGGTTTTAGAGGTTGCACATATTCTTGATTTGCGCGATTTTCCGAATGACCCTCATTCATTTACTAAGGATTTTAACGATATTCTGAATGACCCTGAGGTAAAAGTTGTTGCCGAAACAATGGGCGGTGTAAATCCTGCTTTTGATTTCACAATGAAACTTCTTCAGGCAGGCAAGGCTGTTGTTACATCAAACAAGGAACTTGTTGCACAGAAAGGACTTGAACTTCTTCAGACCGCTAAGGAGCACAACACCAATTATCTGTTTGAGGCAAGCGTAGGCGGCGGTATTCCGATTATCAGACCTATGGCGCAGTGCCTTTCTGCCAATAATATTGAGGGCATCGCAGGTATTCTGAACGGCACAACAAACTTTATTTTGACTAAAATGATAGAAGAGGATATGAGTTTTGAAACTGCTCTGAAACTGGCGCAGGATAACGGCTATGCCGAAAAAGACCCGACTGCCGATGTAGAGGGTCACGATGCTTGCCGCAAGGTTTGTATTCTTGCATCTCTTGCATTCGGCAAACACGTTTATCCGAATCAGGTTGCAACAGAGGGTATTTCAAATATTTCTCTTGAAGATGTGTCATACATTTCATCTGCAAACGGAGTGATTAAACTTCTCGGTCAGATTAAATATATTGACGAGGATAATATTGCCGCGTTCGTAAGCCCGGCAGTTGTTTATAACGGCAGTCAACTTGCATCTGTCCGTGATGTTTTCAATGCTATTCTTGTAAGGGGCGACGCCGTGGGCGATGTATGCTTCTACGGCAGGGGAGCAGGTAAACTTCCTACTGCATCGGCAGTCGTTGCGGATATGGTTGACTGCGCAAAGCATGTTGACAGAAGAAAAATCTTCGGCTGGGAAGCAGGCAGTGAGGACTATGTTGTTGATTATAAGTCCGCTATTGAAATGCCGTTTTATGTTCGTGCCAAGATGAGCGAACACGATGTTTCCGCTAAGTTTGAAGATGTTAAGTTCCTTTCAAGAAAAGGGCAGCCGTCTGATGAAGTTGCATTTATCACCGACGATATGACCGAAAACGAACTTACGGAAAAACTTGACGGCGTAAATGTTATTAACATAATTAAAGTTACAAATTACTGATTTTTCGGGCGTGTGCCCAATAAGGAGGATTTTATATGTCGCTGATTGTTCAGAAATTCGGCGGATCATCAGTTGCAAATGCTGACAGAGTTATGAACGTGGCAAAGATTGTTACGGATACTTACAAGGCAGGCAATGATGTTGTGGTTGTTGTATCTGCACAGGGTGATACAACAGATGATTTGATTGAAAAGGCAAACGAAATTAACCCAAATGCCGCAAAGCGTGAAATGGACCAACTTTTGGCAGCAGGCGAGCAGATTTCAATTTCATTGCTTGCTATGGCTATTGAAAAACTTGGATTTCCCGTTATTTCACTTTTAGGCTGGCAGGCAGGCTTTAACACCAATTCGGTTTACGGTGCATCACGCATTAAGAATATTAAAACCAACAGACTGCAGGCAGAACTTGCAAAGCACAATATCTGTGTTGTTGCAGGCTTTCAGGGTATTAACCGCTATGACGATTTAACTACACTCGGCCGCGGAGGTTCAGATACCTCTGCTGTTGCTATTGCAGCATCTCTTCATGCAGATAAATGCCAGATTTTTACAGATGTTGAGGGCGTTTATACTGCCGACCCGAGAAAAGTTGAAAATGCAAAGAAACTTGATGAAATCACTTATGATGAAATGCTTGAACTTGCAACCCTCGGTGCACAGGTGCTCAATAACAGATCTGTTGAAATGGCAAAAAAATATTCAGTTGAACTTGAAGTTCTTTCATCACTTAATCCCATTCCGGGAACTATTGTTAAGGAGAAGGTAAAAATGGAAAAAATGCTTATCAGAGGTGTTACTAAGGATAAAGACGTAGCACTTATTTCAGTAATCGGTCTTGAAGATAACCCGGGCGTTGCTTTCAAGGTGTTCACAAAACTTGCACAGAAGAATATGAATGTTGATATTATTCTTCAGTCTGTAGGCAGAGACGGCACAAAGGATTTAACATTTACGGTATCTAAGGAAAACGGTCCTGTTGCTGTGGAACTTCTTAATGATATGGTTGATGTAGCAGGCAAGGAAATCAAGTGTGTAACTAATGTTGCCAAGGTTTCAATTGTCGGCGCGGGTATGGAATCACATCCGGGCACTGCATCAAAAATGTTTGAGGCTCTTTATTCTCAGAACATCAATATTCAGATGATTTCAACATCAGAAATCAAGATTTCGGTAATCATTGATGCAGATGAGGCAGACCGTGCAGTTTCAGCCGTTCACAACGCTTTCATTCCGAATGATTAATTAATATCATTATAAAAACTGAGCACCCGTCATATTTGACGGGTGCTGTTTGTATATCAGTTCATATTGTTTATCGCATATTCAATACACTGCACAATAAGTTCATTTCTGCTTATGTCTGTGCTGCCGGCGATGAGGTCAACCTTTTCTAATAATTTACTGTCTATTCTGATAGATATAACATCTTTTTCCTGCTTTACCGGTTTAAAATTATTCATTTGTATTTCACCTCGTGTAATAAATATGTATTTGAAAAACGATTACAAATACGAATATGCAAATAAAAGGAGAATTTTTATGAGTAAACAAAAAATTACAAAGGTAAGCATTTGCTCATGCCGAAATTTTAAACGAATTTTATCTGCCGTTCTGTCGGTTATGCTGATGATTACTGTCAGTGCAGGGCTTGATTTTCTGCATTGGCAGTTGAAAAAAGCGGAGGAAGCGAAGAATTTGAATATCTGATTATAGATGACCAAACAGCAGCAATAGTCGGATATACCGGAAGTTCATCAAGAGTTGTTGTTCCTGCCGTAATAGATTATCACAGGGTTATACTTATAGGTGTAAATGCTTTTGCTGATAATAAAAATATGGTAAGTATTGAACTTCCTGCAGATATAGACTTTATAAGACAAGGTGCTTTTAAAGATTGTGTGAATCTGGAAGATGTATATTACGGCGGTACGGAGAGTCAGTGGAACAGTATTGATATTGGCGTTGATAATGAATGTCTGCTTAATGCTGATATTCATTTCGGCGGCTCGGCAGTTACTGCGGTTTTTGCTGATTTAGAAGGTTTTGAGTATTATAATAAATTTGTTGTATATACATCTATTTATAATTCATTCTTAAAGGGCACAAATCCGCCTGCAAATAATGTATTTGAACCTGCAAGAGCAATTAACAGAGCAATGATGGTAACAATTCTTTACCGTATGGCAGGCGAGCCGTATGCAAACGGCGGCAATCCGTATACATCATCACCGTTTACGGATATTA
>JACTVT010000058.1 GCA_014465955.1 Eubacterium sp.
TTTGTCCTTGGAGAGGGACTCTAATAACTACTACTTTATTATACGAGGTTAAATTAAATGGATTCCGTATGGTTAATGTTATTGCTGCAGGTTGTTCTTATTGCACTGAATGCAGTTTTTGCAAGTGCCGAAATTGCAATAATCAGTATGAACGATAATAAACTTGCTAAAATGGCGCAGGAGGGGAATAAAAAGGCAATTAAACTTGCGAAGTTAACGAGTAAGCCTGCACGTTTTCTTGCCACGATTCAGGTTGCTATAACACTTTCGGGTTTTCTGGGCAGTGCGTTCGCTGCTGATAATTTCTCAGATAAATTAGTAGCCCTTATAATGAAAACAGGTATAAATATTCCAGAAAAAACGCTCGATTCAATAGTAGTAATTTTAATCACATTGATTTTGTCCTATTTTACGCTTGTTTTCGGCGAACTTGTTCCAAAGCGTGTTGCCATGCGTAAGGCAGAAAGTCTTGCACTTGGTATGGCATCTATGATTACTTTTATTTCAAAAGTTTTTGCGCCGCTCGTTTCTCTGCTTACTGCTTCAACAAACCTTGTTTTAAGGTTAATGAGAATAGACCCTGATGCCGCAGATGATGACGTAAGTGAAGAGGACATCAGAATGATGGTTGATGCCGGCAGTGAAAAAGGCGCAATCGACAGCACTGAAAAAGAGTTTATTCAGAATGTGTTTGAATTTGATGACCTTGCAGTTGAAGAAATTGCAGTTCACAGAACAGAGGTTTCGCTTCTCTGGATGGAGGAATCCGTTGAGGAGTGGAATAAGACTATCAACGGCAGCCGTCATACAATGTATCCTGTCTGCGATGAAACGGTTGATAATATTGTCGGTATTCTGAATGCGAAAGATTATTTCCGCCTTTCAGATAAGAGCAAAGATAACATTTTGAAAAACGCTGTTACGCCTGCTTATTTTGTGCCTGAAAGTATTAAAGCCGATGTGCTTTTCAAAAATATGAAGGATAGCAGAAATACTTTTGCAGTTGTTCTTGATGAGCACGGCGGTACAACGGGCATTATTACAATGAGTGATTTGCTTGAGCAACTTGTCGGTGATTTTGATGCAGACAGACCTGAAAAAACCGAGCCTGCTATTCAGAGCCTTGATTCCAAAACTTGGAAAATTCTTGGCACTGCTGAACTTGATGATATTGAGCGTGAACTTGGTGTGTCATTCGGCGATAATGAAAATAATACCTTCAGCGGTTTGATTTTTGATACGCTCGGTGCAGTTGCAGACGACGGCAGTTCCTTTGAATTGAACGCGTATAATCTTATCATCAAGGTTACGGGCGTTACCGACCATCAGGTGGATTCGGCAGTTGTTTGCTTAGATTTACCGCTTGATAAAGAAGATTAATGTTGTAGGGGAGGGTCTCTGTGCCCTCCCGTTTTTTATAAAAACTATTGACTTATTTGTTTTTGTATGTTATCTTGAAAAAAACGAGGTATATTATTATGATTAATTTAGTTTCAAATTTTTATATGCACTCTCAGCCTATGTATTTTACATGGGTTTGTTCGTCGTGCATATATCGGGATTTGAATTAAAATAATCATATTTATTCAAATTACTTTAAGCACTGACGAACGTAATCGTTTGTCAGTGCTTTTTCTTTTCAGGAGGTTATGCTATGGATATTGAATTGAAGAAAATTGAGCAAGATGAAATAGTTAAAGCGTTTTTTATGCAGAAAAAAGGTTTTTTGCCTACTTACTTAAAGTATTTTGATAAAATTAATCCGATATTCAAATCGTATTCAGCCTTTAAGAAAAAGTTTGTAAATGAAAATATTATTTGGTATTTTATCATTTATAACGGCATTAAGATAGGCGAAATAGAAATTGAATTTAAACAAGATTTCGTTCATATATCTGATTTCTTTATTTTATCAGAGTATCAGAATAAAGGTGCAGGTCAGCAGGTTTTGCAGTGTATTCATAATATGTTCAGCGATTATAAACATTGGCATTTGATGACTATAAAACAGGAAAAACGATATTGTCATTTGTACGAAAAATTCGGATATATGAAAACAAATCTTGAAATACCTATTAATAAACGAATGACAATAATTGAATATGAAAGAAAACTTTAGGGGTCGATGCCTTTATCGATTCCTAAATAAAAATACTAATGTAGGGGAGAGCCTCCGTGCTTTTCCGTCAAATAAGAAAGGAGAACTTATGAAAGACTATATTAAAAATTATTATGAAAATTATAATGAGGACCGTAGGCTGACATCAAAAAGTCATATGCCTGAATATTTAACAACAATGAGATATATTGAAAAATACTTAACGCCGAATTCAAAAATTCTTGAAATCGGTGCAGGTACAGGCAGATATTCGGTTTCACTTGCCGATATGGGTTATTCTGTTGATGCGGTGGAATTAGTGGCGCACAATATCGAAATTTTGAAGAGTAAAATCAAACCTACGCATAACATCAGAGTATATGAGGGCAACGCCTGCGATTTAAGTTTTATTGACAGTAATGCATATGATATTGTTCTGTTGCTTGGCCCTATGTATCATCTGTATAACGATGAAGATAAGCACAAGGCTATCAGTGAGGCGATACGTGTTGCCAGAACGGGTGGGGTAATTTATTCGGCATATGTTAATAACGATACCGTAATGTATAAAATGTTTTATACAAAGAAAATTCTGAAACAACTTGACAGAGAATTGATTGATGAAAATTATCACGCATATTCAAGTCCTGATATGGTTTTTGAACTGTACAGAAAGTCTGATATTGATAATTTGATGAATGACTTTAAAGTTGAAAGACTTCATTTTGTGGGTGTTGATATGCTGTCATATCTTTATAATAACAAACTCAACAGACTTAATAAAAGAGAGTTTAATGAGTATATGAAATTCTTATCAACAATATGCGAACGAGAAGATATGGTCGGTCTTTCAATCCATATGCTTGATATATTCAGAAAATTGTAGGGGTCGGCGTACCTGATATATCGAAAATTAACGGGACGATGTGGGCATCGTCCCCCACGGAATATTCATGATATACTTGTAGGGGCGGATATCATCCGCCCATTGTGGGGGAGTGTATTCTTACCTTCCCATAAAACTGAAAGGAGTAACACAAATGATTAACGTAATATGGCATAAAGAGCCTGTAATTGAAACAGACAGATTGATTTTAAGACCTTTAACTGTGGCAGATGCTAAAGCAGTTCTAAAATGGGCAGGGGACAGCCGTGTAAGCAAATATATGGCATATACAGGGTATGACGATATAAATATTGCGATTGAATGGCTGAGTTCTTTGGCAGACGAAAAGAAAGAATGGAACTGGGGTTTTGTACTTAAAGAAAACGGAAAATTGATAGGAAGCGGTTCAATAGGTGAAGATAAATTTATGGCAGGCTATTGGGGAATAGGCTATAATATAATATACGACTGTTGGAATAAAGGCTATACAACCGAGGCAATGAAAGCAATTATTTCTTTTTCTCATAATGAACTCGGTGTTGATAAAATATGTTCCAATCACGCAGTAGATAATCCTGCTTCGGGCAGAGTTATGGAAAAATGCGGTCTTACATTTGACCATTTCGGCGAATATTCAAAAATCGACGGCAGTCAAACCTTCAAATGCAAATTTTATAAAATGAAATTATTATAGCGACATATGCATTAATATTTATTAATTTAGAATAATGACCCTGTAGGGGTCGGCGTCCTCGACGACCCGTTAATTTGTAAATTAATTTTTGTACGGGCTGATGCCATCATCATCCCGCAGTATTAAAGTAGGGGAGAGCCTCTGTGCTCTCCCGAAAAGGAGAAAAAATGATTAAATTTCCAAATTATGATGAAAGTATATTATCTATTGCATCATCTGTATTAAAACATTTTAATGTTAAAGATTGTTTACATTCAACACTTAAAGAATTTGATAGTTTGCTTGATAAAAATTATGAAAATATTATTGTAATGCTGTTTGACGGAATGGGGTATTATTCCATACAAAATCACCTTGATGAAAATGATTTTTTGAAAAAACATTTGGTAAAGCCTGTTTCGTCTGTCTTTCCGCCTACAACAGTTGCGGCAACAACGACTATTGAAAGCGGTTATTCACCTATTGAACATTCGTGGCTTGGTTGGGATTTGTATTTTAAAGAAATCGATGAAAATGTATCTGTTTTTACAAACACATTTCAGCGAAATGGCGAAAAAGCAGCAGATTATCATATTGCAGGCAGATATGCACCTCACGATAATATTTTTAACCGTATTGAAAAGGCAAATAAAAAAGTAAAAGCATATTATATTTCCGCCTTTTCAAAGCATAAAATTAATACCCTTGAGGATATTGGTAATACAGTGATAAGCCTTACAGGGAAAAATGGCAGAAAATATATTTATACTTATTGGGCAGAGCCTGACCATACAATGCATATTTACGGCGTTAATTCCAAAAAAGCAAAATCCGAGATTTTAAAAATCAATAATTTTGTTGAAAATTTGTGCAGTAAGTTAAATGATTCGTTGGTAGTTGTTACGGCAGATCACGGACTGATTGACAGTAAATCGGTTTATTTGGAGGATTATCCCAATCTTTGGAATATGTTAAAAAGACCGCCGTCAATAGAGCCGAGAGCATTGAGCCTGTTTGTCAAAGACGGTTTGACAGAGAAATTTAAATCGGAATTTGAAAATACATTTAAGGATAAATTTATTTTATTAACTAAGCAGGAAGTGTATGACGGGCATATGTTCGGCTATGGCAAACCGCATAATAAAGCAGATGATTTTATCGGTGATTATATTGCTGCGGCAGTCAGTGATTTGACAATATTTAATTACAAAGAAGAACAATCTTTTGTTGGCGTTCACGCAGGGCTTGATGAAAAAGAAATGCTTGTGCCGTTTATTGCAGTCAAATGTATATAAAATATGGCTAAAAATCTACTTTTGATTGCTTTTTTACTATGATATAGTATATAATGGCATTATAAACTATATGGTGATTAACTATGAAGTAGGCTATTCATTTTACAATGAAAAAGAAGTTTTGCAGACGATCCGTTCGGCTGAAAAGGAGAGTAAGTAATGATTGTTCTTTATATAATTTTAGCCATTGTTGCTTTGCTTTTGATTGTACTGCTCGTCAATACTGCCGTTAAATGCTCTAAAGCAAGAAAACTTACACCCTGTAAAACGGAATATACAGAAGATGAGTTAAATAAATACTCCGAACGGCTTGCCAAGATGATACAGTGTAAAACCGTTTCCGTAAAGGGCGGTTATGATGATACGGAGTTCAAAAAACTGCGTGAAACGATGGCACAGTTGTTCCCCGAAATTCATAAAGCGGCAGAAATTAAAATTTTCAGCGATGACTGCTGGATTTTTAAAATTAAAGGCAGGGACGAAAGCAGAAATATTATGCTTATGTCACATCATGATGTTGTTGCCGCTGACGGCGAATGGAGCGCTGAACCATTCGGCGCAGAAATCAAAGACGGCAAAATGTGGGGCAGGGGAACTGTTGACACAAAAACGCCGCTTTTTGCAGAATTTTCCGCTCTTGAAGAATTGCTTGAAAATGGCTTTGAACCGCCCTGTAATGTCTATATCGGCTCTTCGCATAATGAAGAACTCGGCGGAGACGGTATACCGACTGCACTTAAATATTTTCAGGAAAACAATATTCGTTTTGAGGTTATTCTTGACGAGGGCGGCGCAGTTATTGAGCCTCCTCTCGGCGGTATGAAATGTGAAAAATGCGCAATGGTTGCCGTGCACGAAAAGGGCAGATACAGATTGAATTTTACTGCCGCAGCAGGCAATGCACACGCAAGTCTTACTTCTGCATCAGTCGCTACGCCGCTTGAAAGAATGGTCGGATTTATCAGTGAAGTCAATACACAGAGTTCTTTTATCCGCCGTCTTAATCCTCAGGTTACCGCAATGTTCAGACATCTTGCACCGTACTGCGGTTTTCCTATGAATGTGCTTTTTTCAAATCTTTGGCTTTTCGGCGGAATTCTTAAAAAGGTAATGCCTAAAATCAATGCGCAGGCAGGCGGTTTAATCGGCACAACAATTGCTTTTAATAAAATTGAGGGATCAAATGAAAATAAAATCTGCACTTCGTCTGCTCTGCTCAGAAGTGTTGACGAAAGCGATATGAAACAGGATATTGAGGCAGTAAAAAATATTGCGAAGAAATATGATATAACGGTTGAAATTGCAGAAGATTCCGAGTATCACGGTCCTGCCGATATGAGCGAGCCTGCTTTTGATTATACAATGAACTGCATTGCAGAAATATTCCCTCAGCATCCTGCGTCACCGTTTATTCTTCCGGCAGGCACCGATGCCCGAACACTGACGGACGTATGTAATTGTGTGCTTCGTTTTGCGCCTATTACATTGTCGGCTCAGCAATTAGCGTCAGTTCATTCAGAAAATGAAAATATTGATTTAACTTCGGTTGCTCAGGCAGTTGATTTTTACAGATTATTCTTAAAAAATTATAAGTAAATTTTACAAATCCTATTGACTGTTAACCTCAGTAGTGGTAAAGTTTGTTAGTGAATTTTTGATTTAGAGGTTATTGCAGTGAAATCGGATTTGCTTAACGGAAAACCAATTAAAAGTATTCTGCTTTTTGCACTCCCCATTATGGGCAGTTCAATGCTGCAGTATAATTATAATCTGGTTGATAATATTATAGTCGGCAGATATGTAGGCACAGACGCTCTTGCCGCAGTCGGCAATGTGGGCTCAATAAACGGTTTTATTATCGGTACTGCCCTCGGCTTAACGGCAGGGTTTACAATTCCCGTTGCACAAAACTTCGGCGCAGGCGATAAAAAGAAAATGAATAAATTTGCAGGTGCAAGCATTTCAATGTCGCTTGTAATCGGTCTTATCATTGTGATTGCCGCACATATTCTTTCAAAGCCGCTTTTACGGCTTATTGATACGCCTGAAGATATTATTGAAATATCATCGTCGTATGTAAACATTCTTTATTACACCGTGCCGATACAGATGCTTTTAAATAATTTCAATGCACTTGCACGTGCCGTTGGTGAAAGTAAAAAGCCATTGTATTTCCTTATTGCAAGTGTTTTTGTTAATCTGTTTCTTGATATCCTTTTTGTAGGACATTTCAGATGGGGCGTAGTCGGTGCCGCGTGGGCAACTGCAATTTCACAACTTACGGCAGTTGTGCTTTCTGCAATTTATATCTTTAGGTATAATAAAGAATATAATATAACGAAAAGGGATTTGCTTATTGATGCAAAAACGAGTTTTATGCAGTTAAAACTCGGTATTCCGCTTTCTCTGCAGTTTACCATTACCTCAATCGGTTCAATGGTTCTGCAAACGGCTGTAAATGGATTCGGTTCAAGCGTTATTGCAGGCTTTACGGCAGCAGGCAGGGTAGAGCAACTGACAAATATTCCTATGTCGGGGCTCGGTGTAGGCACAATGACCTTTGTTTCGCAGAATTACGGTGCAGGTAATTATAAACGTATTATTCAGAGCGTCAGAAAAATTCTTGTGCTTGATATTGCTGTGTCTGTAGTCTGCAGTCTTATTCTTGTGCTTGCAGGTCCTTACGTAGTTCAACTCTTTATGACAGAGTATAATGAAGATATTATGTTTGCCGCAAAGCATTATCTTTGGGCAATTGCCGAATGCTACAGTCTTGTCGCCGTGCTATTTGTCTTCAGAAATACACTTCAGGGGCTAGGCTATACATATTCCAATATGATTGCAGGTGCAGGCGAATTGTTCGGCAGATTGGCGGTTGCACTGATTTTTACACCGCTTATCGGCTTTAATGCAGTGTGTTATGCAGGTCCTGTTGCATGGCTTCTTGCAGACATACCGCTTATTGTGATATACTTAATAAAAAAGGGGAAATTTAAAAAATTAATGCAGCAAAAATGCTGTGCTTAATTTAATCTGGGGGTAAATTTTATGGTTTATTATTGTGCGCTTGGCGCAGGTCTTGTGGTTTCAACAGTGTTTCTGTTCAGCCGTTCAAAAGGAGCGTCAGTTAAAAATCTTTTCTTAAAAAAGATTTCAAGTCTGTTCTTTATTTTAACGGCAGTCTGTGCAGTTATTTTAAATCCTCAGTCACTGACTTACGGTGTGCTGCTTATTATGGGCGGTGTTCTCGGTCTGTGTGGCGATACTGCTCTTGATTTAAAATATGTATATAAAAATGATGCTCACGCTTATCTCGTGTCGGGTTTTTTGTTCTTTTTAGTCGGTCATATTTTTTACAGCGGCGCAGTTATCCGGTATAATAAATTGGACTGGAAAGCCGTGCTGATTTCGGCGGCAATCTCGATTGCAATTGCAGCAGGCAGTGTTCTGCTCGAAAAACTGCTTAAAGTGGAGTATAAAAATTATAAATTAATCGTTTTTCTTTATGTCTGTTTTTTAACTATGACAACGGTAGTTTCAATATGGAGTGCCGTTTTGAATCATGAAAAATCAATGATTTTGATGGCAGTCGGTGCAGTTCTTTTCCTTCTGTCAGATTTAGTTCTTTCAAATACCTACTTCGGAAAAGGTTGGGATAAGCCCGTTCATATTTTTGTAAATCATTTGCTTTATTATGCAGGTCAGTTCCTTATCGCTTCGTCAATTTTATTTTTGAATTAAGTGCAGATAAAAAGCAACGGTAAGATGGCTCTTTCACTTGCCGTTGCTTTTTGATATCCTATGTAAAAAATATTAAAAAATTACTATTATTTTTAATAAGGGTATTGACTAAAATTAAATAAAATGGTATTATATCAACGCTGTCAAATTGGATTTGGGCCATTAGCTCAGTTGGTTAGAGCTCCCGGCTCATAACCGGTCGGTCCGGGGTTCGAGTCCCTGATGGCCCACCAAATTCATAGGGGTATAGCTCAGTTGGTAGAGCAGCGGTCTCCAAAACCGCGTGCCGAGGGTTCAAGTCCTTCTGCCCCTGCCATATCAGGCTGACAAAAAAGATGTCAGCCCTTGAAACCCCGATTATATCGGGGTTTTTTGCATATTAAGAGGCGAAATTTTAACATTCATTTTCATAGATGTATTTGGGGTATTTTTACCAAGTGTAAGGATTTGAACCTTAAAATTGAATAATTCAGTAATCAAGGATTAGTAATATTGGATATTGCTAATCTTTTTTTATTTTCAAAAAACAACAGAAAGGAGAAAAGATGTTTTTTACAGACGGAAAACTTCGTGGACTTGAAAAGTTTATGCAACTGCCGAAATATCCGACCAAGAGAGGCGGCGGAAAATATCGCAGTTCATATAATTACACGAAAGGAGATTGCAACTGTGTAAATTGTCTGCATTGGAAAAAGAAGTATGGATGCAGTCAAAAAGTTTGCCCGTATATTCAGGAACGAATAGATTGCGGTGCTTGTACTTTTGACGAAATACTCCATGCGGCATTTATTGATGTAAACAATAAAAAATTAAAGAGCAGGATAAATCTTTATGTAAAGGAGAGTAAAACAATGAATGTAAAATTCAGAAATGATAAACACAAAGAGCTCTTTTATAAAGCAATCGAAAGCAAGTACAAAACGAATAACGCATTTATGTCAGCAGTCTATTTAATGACCGCTGATATTTTTTTGTGGAAACAGGTTTGTTTGAATGTCGGTATGAAAGAAATCTTGTTTGACAAAATCAGGTTGAAAAAGTCTACCCCCGAATCCTATGCACTCTATTGTGCAGCCAAAGATTTGTATCTCGGTACAGAACATATTTCAATGTGTGATTTAACGGATGACGAAATCATTCCGAACAAAGTGTTTGAGTTTATCTGCAACGCTGTTGCAATCCGCAGATTTGGAATCGGAATATTAGATTGCAATTAAAATTTTCAGGACTGATAAATTTGTATATCAGTCCTTTTTACATATCGAAGGGAGTGGTGACAGATATGATTGAAAGAAATTAAATCGAAAAGTTATTAAATATTATAGAAAGGAAATTGTTATGAATGAATATGAAAAAGCAAGACGCTTGGCAGAGGACATAAGACAGATATATCCTGCCGGAACAAGAATTATACTCTTGTCAATGGACGATCCGCAGGCTGTTCCTGTCGGTACAAGGGGAACAGTTAAGAACATTGACGATATGGCTCATATTGATATGGAGTGGGATAATGGCAGAACACTTTCACTTGTGCCGCTTGTTGATAGTTTCAGAAAACTGACCGAACAGGAGCTTGCAGAAGAAAGATTGAGTGCAGCTAAAGTCTCAAACGCTGATAAGGAAATGTTCTGTATTGATGCGAGTATGGGCATTTTTGAAGGCTATCATATCGGATATGTCTGGAACGGCTGGATGACTCCGAGTTTTACAAAAAGTGTTGCCGAGCAGATATGCAAAACCTTTGAATCGGAAAATCACCATTTTTCTTACGATGAAGAAAGAGATTGCTTTATCGATATATGCGAGATTGACGGTGATAAATCTGAATATGAGGGTAAAGATTACAACATCAATGGTGAACTCAAGCACCTTTATCCTATCGGAAGCGGTGAGTGGACTTGGAGTAAAGCCACTCAGGAAGAAATCGAAGATGAGAATAACGCTATCTGCGTTGAAGAAACAACTGACGAACTGGTTGAAGAATCAGGAATAACACAAACAATGTGAGGTGAAACAGAAAAGAAATAAGTAAGGGCAGTAATGCCCTATGTCAATTAAGTATTTAGATATGTTTTCAGGTATCGGAGGTTTCCGTTCAGGACTTGAAGCTGTCGGGGGATTTGAATGCATCGGCTATTGCGAAATCGACCAGTATGCTCGGCGAGCGTATGAGGCGATGTACGATACGAAAGGAGAGATGTATTTTGAAGATGCAACAAAAATCAATCCCGATGACTTACCCGATATCGACCTTATTTGCGGCGGTTTTCCCTGCCAAGCATTTTCAATCGCAGGCAGAAGAAACGGATTTAATGATACAAGAGGAACGCTGTTCTTCGAGATTGCCCGAATTGCTGCCGTTAAAAAGCCCGCTCTTTTGTTCCTTGAAAATGTTCCCGGATTGCTTAGCCATGACAAAGGCAGGACATTTGCGACCATCCTCAATGCGTTGGATGAAATCGGGTATGATGTCTCATGGACAGTGCTTAACAGCGCAAACTTTGGAGTTCCCCAAGCCCGAAAAAGAGTGTATATTACAGGATTTCTTAGAGGAAAATGTTGCGGCGAAGTATTCACTTTCTCCGATACAAATCCAAAGACTATTGTCAGACGAGTGCCGGGAAGTGAAGGTCAAAGAGTATATGCAGCCGATGGAGTCGGAATAACCCTTACTGCATCAGGCGGCGGAGGCGGTGGACATACAGGACTTTATTTAATTCCACTGCCTGTTAAGTCAAATACAAAAGACGGTTATCAGTTTGCATTTCCGAATGACAGTATTGATATATCGTATCTGACTATGAATTCAAGACGAGGCAGAGTCGGTGCTGAGCTTGCACATACGCTGACAACGAACAGCACACAAGCCTTTTATTTCATAGATATGAATCCGAATGCGAAGATTACTGAGCTTGCAAGGTGTATCACTGCAAGACATAATGCAGGAGTCAGCAATCATAAATGCGAGCATTCTGCCGTTATGGTGATACTCAAGGAATTTACAGCGGATGAACTGCTTGAAATCGGTGACGCATTCAATAACCACTGGACAATTGAGAATCCGAATAAAGATACGGTTACGGCTATGATTATAACCGATGAAAACGGCAATTTCTTTGTCGGATATATCAGACGATTAACACCGAGAGAATGTTTCAGACTGCAGGGATTTACAGACAAACAATTTGATAAGGTTAAGGCAATCGGTATGTCCGATGCACGATTATATAAAATGGCGGGTAATGCGGTTAGCGTTCCTGTCATTTCTGCTTTAGGTGAGCAGTTAAAACGAATATATTATGGGGGTGTTGAATAATGCCGAAATTTACGGATGCAATTGCAGACAATTACAAGGATAACCATTTTAATCCCGATTTCGCATCAGACATTATTGCGTTTTTCATTTGTTCTCCTGAATATTATTAAAATAATTCGCGTATTCAATGTTATAGCCATCTAAATTTTTCAAATGAATCAGTTTGTTGTTAGATAAAATATAGTATTTTTGTTTTGCATGGTTTCCAAAGGCATTATATTCTAATTCATCTGTATTTTCAGATTTTGATATTTTTGTCAAAACTATATTTTCATCATTAAGAACGGCAATTAATTTATAATTATTCTTTTTAGAAAATTCATCGAAATTTTCTGCCTTTATATTATATTTATAAATACCATTATCAGTTTTAACATAAAGTGAATTAGTCCCATTAGTAATAATCTGAGAACAATCTTTAAAAATGAATTTTTCTGTATTTGTATCTATGTTGTATTGAAATAAATCACTTTCTTTAATAAAATATATTGTGTTATTTAATACACAATAATCCATTATATTTGACTTTATATCAACTACCGAATCAGAATCCAATGCATAATAGGATAAAGTGAATGAACTTGCTGTAGAATAATAATCGGAAAGAAAAAGAATACCGTTATCAAGAAGGGACAATTTACCTGAAGTATTAGGTATAATGATTTTTTTATCTGAATTATCAATATGCTGAAGATAAAATGTTTTAAAACAATCGTTATTTTGTTGTTCTCTCACAATACAGTAATAACCAT
>JACTVT010000059.1 GCA_014465955.1 Eubacterium sp.
TGCTATTCTTTTTATAGAAATTGAAAGAAGGTTTTCTTATGAATAATGCATCAGAAAGTAAACGTGATAAATTTGTTCGTTTAGCAGAAGCACGTACAAATAAAATTATTGATATGATTCAGTTACTTGGTAATTGTTCTAATTTGAGTACTTATGATTATACACAGCAAGATGTTGACAAAATATTTTCAGCTATTGAATATGAGATTAAAGAAGCAAAAAAGAAATTCAATAAGATTGAAAGCAAAAAAGGCTCTCGTTTCACTTTAGATTAATATTATGGAGGTATGAATATGCAAAAAATGACACCTATTCCGCAAAACTACAGAAACAATGTTGACTGGATTCTGGGAGCATATACAGATGCTGGTGTAACCTTTCCGAATGGATTTCAAAAGGATGCTATTCAAAATGCTGTTGGTGCGAGAAAAACAAATAAATGGAAAAATTGGAAATGCGACATTTCGCTGATTGAAAACGATCACGGAAAATATGTCGTTGTTGAGGATTCTGGAACCGTTGGATTAACCGGCAAAAATATGCCTGCAGAGCAAATCAATGTGATGATGGCACGAGGAGAAAGGCTTCCGGCAGAAGAACGGCTCTCACGCTTTACATCTATGTTTAATTCCGGTGGCAATACAACTGGCGGTGGTCTTTTTGGTGCTGGAAAAAGTGTTTATTCCGTTGCCTCCCAATCCTATACCTATTATTATGATTCTCTTCGTGAAGATGGATTATATGTAGCTAATGTTAACAAGAGCGGACAAGTCAATTCAATTGCCTATGAAGACGAAGCAGCCAAGCACTACATTTTAGAAAACACTGGACTGTCCGAGAAAAAAACTGTTGGTACACGTATAATAATTGAGTCTCCTAAGGAAGAATTGGTTAATTCCATTATTAGCGGCGAAATCATTCCGTTTATTCAGGAATCATGGTGGATAATAATCCAGCGTTTGACAGATGATGCTGCTATTACTGTGAACGGTGTTAGGGTTGATGTGCCAGAAGACATTAAAATTGCATCACATTCGTTTGAACTTCAGAATCCTGATACTTATATGCCGGGATATAAAGTAAAGCATTTTGGTCTTTACATATTTGATGACGGCAACAACCGATGGAACGGAATATCATATTATAGGAAAGGTATGAAAATCGGTGAAATTGATATCAAAGACATTCCTAAAAAAATTGAGGATAAGTTTTGGGGTTATATCGAAGTAGATGAACAGTGGGAAGATGACTTGTCCGATATTGAGGATAAAGTTCACTTTGGTGTCAGCAAGGGCAAGAAAAACACAGTTACATATCAGAATCTTAAAAACTACTGCAATAATAAGTTCAAAGCGAATCTAATGGAATGGGGATACATAAAGGATAAGGAAAGCGAAGACAAAAAACTTAAGGATGAACTGAAGCAAATTGCTGAAGATATTCAGAATTTGTTTGACCGTCTTGGTTTTGAGAATTTAGGAAAAGGACCGCAAAAGGCAGATTTCGATGTTCGATGGCAAGACATTTCATATCCTGTTGCAGATTCTGAACGAGTAACATCAGGGGAAAAGATAGATTTCACGGTCAGAATAAAGAGTTCTTATGCTACGGACAAAAAATTTGAGTATAAATTATTTATCGTAAACCCACAGACAGGCACTGTAGTGTCATCAATCGTGAATGATAGGATTACTGTACCTTTTAATTCTGTACAAAAGATAGACTTTACACATACTGTTTCAAAGCAGAATTCTGTTCAGTTTGCAGAGAACAGAATTGTTCTATCGGTAAAGGTAATTGGTAGTGGTAAAGAAAAACGAAAAGAGCTTCCCTATTTCTTTGATATTGATAAACCAGATAATGCTCGTGAGAGTGTCAATCTTGTACTTCATGAGTGCATTTTCCCGACTGAGAACAGCCGCAGAGTGAATTTTGGTGAAGTGCTGAGAAATGTTTCATATCTAATCGAAAATAAAAGGAATCATTCACTTAGCTATCGTTTGAACATAAGCATTCATAACGCAAGCGATCCGACTTGTCCGAAAATAGTTGATATTGCTTCTTTCACAGGGCATATTGAACCATTTGAAGAAATAATTACTGTACCACCTATTGAAATGATTGTCTTTGATCAACAGATTTATGAGCCGCATCTATCAGAAGGTGTTCTTGAGCTTCGTGCAAGACTTATTGCTAATGCCGATGATCCGCAATATGAGAAGGGTGACAAGATAACATTCTATCACTACAAGATTTTCTTGAACTCCGACGAAAAAAATGGAAAGGACGATTCCTTTGATGTACAAAGTGTTGTAGCACCTGAAGATTATAGGCGCTCGTGGCACACGGCTGGAAATGGACGAACTATCACTCTTAATGTAGGGCATGTAGCATATTTGAATGTGTCTGACTACCCAGATGTGCAGCATGATTATATGAGGGAACAGATGCTTAAGCAGTATGTTCTTCTCTATCTCGCCGAGGGTAAGTACGATATGTTTGGAGATCAGGGAAAAGATTTTGCAGATCTTGAACCGCAAGAAGCAGCAGATCAAGTTTTGCAAAAAATCGAAAGTGTATACTTTCAGAGCTTAAGGTGAGGTGATAAACATGGGACATATAGTTGTGTTGGATGCCGAAGGGCATCTTGTGTATGACGGTTTATTATCCTCAAAAGAAATTGCCACCATAGATGAAATACTAAATGCGCTTAAACAAGAAATCCCCCAAATCGAATCTGATCTTGAAGAAACCTATGGCAAAAGCGTTTTATATAAGTATAACCTTGGCAAATTTCTCGGTGGGCTGTTAACTAAGTATAACATCTCTGCATCTGAACGTAGGAAGTTCTGGGATGAAATAAAGACATTCGCTACGAAAGAAAATCGTATCAGGAATGAGGGGACAAACACTGAAACACGTAGTTTCTACGGGCAGTGTTATAGACTGTCACAATTTGATCAAGAAATAGTCGAAAAACTATCTTGGCGTCAATGGCAAGATTTATTAGATCGTGTTTCTAACCGTGAGGACGAACGGATTTTTAAATGGATTCGTGATAGAAAAGAAAAAATCCGAGAAGACGATTGGAGAGAATTTGAAAAGGGTTTACATCTTTATTTAAAAAGTAAAGATACATCTGTGTTTAGTGATAAAGAATTATTTGATATATATGATTCTATATATGCAATGAGTATTTATTGGAGAATAGCTTTTAACAGTTTTTCAAAAGAATTTCCTAAAAGTGCAAAAATAAAAACAAAAAGCAGACGATCAAAAAAATATCAGCAAGTATGTTTTAGGTTAAAAAAAGAACTTAGAAAGCCACTAGATAATAATATTTTTGAAAAAGCTTTTGAGCAGGCAATGATTTAAGGGAACATTTATGGCAGATAATCATACAAAGCAAATGCGGAGTTATAATATGTCTCGTATTTGTAACAAAAATACTAAACCTGAAGTAACAGTTCGAAAATTTCTTTTTTCTCAGGGATTTAGATATCGAAAAAATGTTGCTTCGCTACCAGAAAAACCAGATATTGTATTACCCAAATATAAAACGGTAATATTTGTTAATGGTTGCTTTTGGCATATGCATAATTGTGGTCGTTTTGTATGGCCATCTACTAATACTGACTATTGGCATAATAAAATTCTTGGCAATGTTGAAAGGGATAAAAAGAATATTAATCAATTACAAGAATTAGGATGGAATACAATAGTCGTATGGGAATGCGAATTAAAAAAAGATAAGGCAGAAGAGACTCTTTCTTTACTTAGTTGTTTAATAAAAAATAATATATCTTAATAATCTGTTATTTTTTTACAATTACAGCATTAAATAATTTGAAAGGTATCGTATTAAGTGATGAAAATAAAAGTCAAAGAAAAAGATAATTCAGAAGAAAAAATTTATAAAAACATTTATGAATATGCAAAAATGAGTTTAGAGTTTGAGGAAAAAAGAGAACAATCACTTATTTCGCAATCAAACAGAATGCTAACTGCTTTTTCAATTACTACAGGTGTATTATTAATAATACATGAAAGAGTACAGAATGCTGGTAGCATATCTATACCATTTATAAATTCAATAACTATCATATGTATGATTTTATTTGTTACTAGTATGATATTGGCTTTATTAGTATCATGGAGATACAAATATAAATCTCTTCCATCACCTGAAACAATGATGAATCATATTTTAGCAAATAAAGAATGCTTCATCACATCGGAACAAAGAAATAAAAGTTTTACAGAAACTATAGATAGTGTATGGAAAAGTAAAAACACGTTGAATAATAAAAGAGCAAAATTAATTATCGCTTCTATGTCTATATATTTTTCTTCAGTTGGTGTTGCTCTTATATCAACGATTATTGTTTTAATATCAAAAATATTATAGGAGGTTTATTTTATGATAAAAGTATATGGAGATCCACCAATAACACAACCTGTACCAACAACCGAAACAAGAAACGGCGGAAATGGAGAAGAAAAAAGATGAGCAAAGCAAATAATAAAAAAGTTGTTATAACTAAGCCGATACCAACATCATTAACAGAAAGCGCAAAACCAAAAATTAACACAAGTCCGGTTAATGCTGTTACTACATACGAAAAACGAAATAATAAAAAATAAATGCAATTACGTGAATTAATAGTATTATTGAATTATTTAATGTTATTGTTTTTTAGTGTTTAAATTATGTCATAATTTGGACTGTTATGTCGAAAGTATTGACAAGCGTAAAATAAAGAATATAATTAACTCATCATTAGTTTGTACTAATGAAATAAAATAGTCGGTGAGGTTGTAAAAGTTCAACCTTAGATTTCTTGGCTGCCGCCATTGCAATCCTGATAATAATAGCGAAACGCTGAGGAATTGACAGCTGTGGTACTGTTTCGGCTATGCCACGCTTACCGCTTTTCTGACGGAAAGGCCGGGTTTGGTAAAAACCACAATTGAATATGATGACGATTGCATTGAAGTAGATGTTTCCAAAGAAGTTTATGAATATCTTGAACAGGACAGAAGGCGTCAGCAGGCACAAGACCGCAGTGACAGGCGGCACCTTAGTAAAGGAACTTTTGAACAGGACTGCATTGGCTCACAGCGAGTGTCTATTTATACTGACGAAACTTATCTTGAAGTTGTTCACAAAATGGAACTGGAAAAATTACAAATTTCACTGCAAATGCTCAGTTCAGATGAACAGGCATTGATTGAACTGTACTATTATAAGGATTGGAGTATGGAGCAAATCGGGCAGTACTTTGGAATCAGCAAAATGGCTGTATCAAAACGGCATAATCGTGTCATCAAAAAGCTTAAGGAACTCATGGAAACATGGGTTCCTTTTTCTGTGCAAAAATAATTTTGAAAAAATTTTATGAATTTGGTTTACAAAATGCATTTTAGTGTCCTTATATATGGAGAGGTTGAACAGAACATAGATTTCAATAGTCACTTTTATCTGATGTTTCTGTTTGACCTTTTCTATTTTATTATAAAGCATACTGTAACAAATGTGGAACGGTATAATGGCTTTTTATCATTAGTTCAGCAACTTAATCAATTTAAAATAAAAATTGATTTTAAAGGAAACCAGGGGGTGAAAAATATATGATTTAGTTGTATTTTCTGTATTAATCCCGGACTTGTCCGGGGCAATGCAGAGCGTCCGGATGTCCGGACACCCAATAACCGGGCAGAAGCCCGGACCCACTCGTTCAAACATATTCCGTGATTAAATATGTTAAAACATATAACAATCACTGCATATGTTTCTCCTCTCAACGAAGGTACAAGTATCCTTCGCTGTAAAAAAGGAGAATAAATTGTATACGGAGGTAAAAGAAATAACGGAAAACAGAAAAAGAGATAAGACACTCACAATCAGACTTACGGATAGTGAGAAAAAGAAAATTATTTCAAAATCACGAAAAGCAAAAATGAGTGCAACGGATTTTATCATTGCCTGTGCAGATAATGCTGTCATTAAAACATCTGAAGATTTAAGACCGGTTATTACGCAGTTAAAGAGAATCGGCAACAACATCAATCAGATTGCTGTTAAGGTGAACAGCGGTGCGGTGTACTCTGTAAACTTTGATGAAGTTATCGAAATGCAGAACAAAATTTATGAAAAGGTTTTTGAAATAGCTAATGCCAATAGTCAAGTTCATTAAAAATGAAAAACAGAATGCATCTGCAATGAAAGGTTCAATTGATTATTGTCTGCAAAAATTTAAAACAGTTGATGCGCTGACAGGTAAACGATATGTATCAGGAATTAACTGCAACGGCTTGAATGCTTACAAAGAATTTATGACAACCAAGTTTGCAAACCATGCAGATAACGGCAGATATTTTTATCAGTATGTTCAATCGTTTTCACCAAAAGACAATGTGGATTACGATAAAGCACATAAAATTGCATTGGAATTTGCAGAGAAAGCGTGGCAGGGGCATGAAGTATTAGTCACAACACACTGTGACAGAAATCATATACACACGCATTTCATTATCAATTCCGTCAGCTTTGAAACAGGGAAAAAGCTAAGGCAGAACCCGAACACTTTAAAATCTCTGAGAAAACTGAGTGATGAAATCTGCACCAAATACGATGTTACGCTATTAAAACCTTATATAAAAACAAAAGAAAAACGATTGTCAGACGGCGAATACCGTATGGCGATGAAAGGTGAAAGCTGGAAATTTGCTTTGATGTTTACCATTGATAATGCAATGAAAAGAGCAAAAACAAAGAAAGAATTTGTTGATGAAATGAAGAGAAACGGCTATGAAGTTCTCTGGACAGACGACAGAAAGTATATCACTTACATCTGCCCGAACGGAATGAAATGCCGTGATATTAAACTGCACCAAGAAAAATACAGAAAGGAGAAAATGGAACTTGAGTTTGAATTACGAAGAGTTGAAACAGAAAAATGCACCGAAGAAAGCTACAGCCAACGATATGATAGTGAAGATGGAACAGGCATCACAGGTAACAATCGTGGAGAGCGATTACTGGAAAGCACTGATAAATCTGAACAGAAATCAGAATCAGATGTTGAATTCAATTTTGGAAACAAAACCGGACAAAGAAACGATAGCCGGCGAATCGGAATGGATTGTTCAGCAAATCAAGAAGAAAATATCGGAACAGGAAAGTATGACTCAGAAACAATTGAAGAATCAGGAAACGATACTGACAGAACAGGCTGGGAAGATGCACGAGAGTATGCTTTCGGTTACAGAACAGACGAACAGTTTACTGAATCAGTTGAAGAAGAAATGGATTCCGATATTCTTTGGAACGATGATAGGAATCCAAGTGTTCTTCCAGATAGTTTCTATTTTATTGGAAATCTATTTAAAATGATTGATAATCAGACTCGTTATCATAGAAAGCGAATCAAATTATCTCAAAAAGAAATTGAAAAACGACTTGCTCATGGTCAGAAAACTGACGGCTATGAGGAGTATGAAGATTATTACAATACTGAATTAACTATGTAAAAAGTTCTGACGAGCAATCGGCAGGCGGAAAGGAATTATATGAAAAATAAACTTAAGGAAAACAAATTAGGTTAGGAGTGTGATATAGAAAAAATATGAGCCCGTGGTATTATGCCACGCAAATTTACAAAACCGAATAATGAAACCTGTCCTTATAATATAAATTTGTATGAGGAGAGTGTGCACTATGGATAAGCCTGTTATCAATGAAAAGTTAATCACAAACTATGAGATTGAGTTTGGTAAGAGAAAAGCCATAGTAAACGAATACTCTCCGAGCCTCACTAAAGACGAAATCGAGTTAAACAGAATGACTGTTAAAAATATTCTTGCAAAGGTTTTCGGTAAAAATGCCGTATAACGCTAAAGCGTTGGCGTTCGAAATTGAAATTTCTCGGCTAAGTCTGGACATTTTGGTATGCTTCGTATATATTGATGTTGAGTTATCGGTCAGAAATGAGGTAACTTATTTATGATCGCAATTTATGCTCGGCAATCGGTAGAAAAAGAGGACAGCATTTCAATCGAATCACAGATTGAAATGTGCACCTACGAGGCAAGAGGTGAGGCATTTTTAGTATATAAGGACAAAGGCTTCAGCGGTAAAAATACAAACCGTCCTGAATTTCAGCGAATGATGCAGGACATCAGAACAGGGCGGAAAGGAATCACAAAGGTTATTGTTTACAAGCTTGACCGAATCAGCAGAAGTATTCTTGACTTCTCAAATATGATGGATATCTTCACAAAGCTGGGTGTTGAATTTTCATCGGCTACGGAAAAGTTTGACACAAGCACACCTATGGGCAGAGCGATGCTGAATATCTGTATAACCTTTGCTCAATTAGAGCGTGAAACCACGCAGCAGCGAGTTAAGGATAATTATATTTCACGCAGTCAGAAAGGCTTTTATATGGGCGGACCCGTTCCCGTAGGATTCAAAAAGGTTGATTTAACCATTGACGGTATTAAAACCGCTATGTATGAGCAGATACCTGATGAGGTTAAGCTCGTTAAAAAGGTGTTTGAAATGTATGCAGATGTGAATTACTCCAATGAAGATATTGCAAAAGCGGTTCGTGATATGCCTCCTGAATGCAGGCGAAACAGAACTGTTACAAGGGCGAGAATTCAGGATTTTATCAAGAATCCGATTTATGTTAGGGCCGATATAAATGTGTATAATTTCTTCAAGTCAAAGGGTGTGAAAATCATCAATCAGCCTGAGGATTTTATCGGCACAAACGGCTGTTATCTTTATACAGGTGACAAAAAAACGAGAAAGCAGACTGACCTTTCTAATGCTGTTCTTGTGCTTGCACCGCACGAAGGATTTATCGATTCTGATTTGTGGATAAGGTGCAGAGAAAGAGCCCTTGACCAACAGCAGATTAAACGCAATCCAAAAGCAAAAAACACCTGGCTTGCAGGACTTGTTAAGTGCGGAAACTGCGGATATGCGCTTGTGCGGAAGAATTATGTTAAGAAAAACATCAGTTACTTTCTCTGCTCTCACAAGATGAATGATAACTTGTGCTATGGGTGCGGAACAATTCACGCTGATGAGTTTGAAAAATTTATATTGCAGAAAATCAAGGAAAAACTGGCTGATTTTAAGGAGTTTGAACTTGCAGGTGTTACTGCCAATAATCCTAAAATAGAAGAATTAAAGGCACGGCAAATTGCAATAGATAACGAAATCAACGAAACAGTTAAAAATGTTGCAGGCGCAAGCGAAACGGTAATGGCGTATATCAATGAAAATGTTGAACGGCTCCACAGTGAAAAACTGCAAATACAGGCAGAAATTCAACACTTAAGTGATAACAGATACTCGGCAAATGAAAAAATCATCTGTGATTTTGACAAATTCGACGAACTGCCATTTGAAAGAAAACGGGAGCTTGCAAATGCAGTAATCAAAAAAATCTATGCAACCAGTGATAAAATTGACATCATTTGGAACATATAATCATATTGACAAATAGGATAAATCGGGTATAATAATTTATAGGATTTATTTATCCTATATTAAACGAGGTGATTATATGTATATCAATACAGAAACAATTTTTTCAATGACACAGGCAAATCAAAATTTTTCATCTGTTGCACGAACGGTTGACAGCAAAGGCGAAGCCGTTGTGTTCAAAAACAACAAGCCGAAATATCTGATTGTAGATATGGAAACAAACGATTTAATGCTTGATTTAACCGATGATGAAAAAATTGATATTGTTGCAAAAAGAGTGCTTGAAAAGTATCTTCCAGCATTTAAGGAGCTTGCAAAATGATAAAATTCAGCAAAGAAAAAATATTGCTTTTGCATCAAGTAATGGCAGAAGCGACAGGCGGAGATGTAGGTGTTCGTGATGACGCTTTACTGGAATCGGCTATTGAAAATATATATGCTACCTTTGACGGCATTGAATTATATCCGACTAAAGAGGAAAAAGCAGCAAGACTTGGTTATTCACTTATATCAAATCACGCTTTTGTCGATGGTAACAAACGCATAGGTATGTATATTATGATATCGTTTCTTGAACTTAACGGTATTAAAATTGATGCGAACAACGATGATGTTGTAAAACTTGGATTATCAGTTGCAAGCGGAAATGCAAACTATGATGATATTTTAAATTGGATAAATGAACACAAAATCTAAATATGGAGCAAGGCACACACCTTGCTCCAAAAAACACGAAAAAGTTTACAAGATTGCGGTAGAGTATCACCGAAGCGTTGGTAGTGTACGATTTCACGCTGACGCAGGAATTTGATAGGCTCAATAACGTCGGGGTCGTCAACAAGACGCAGAATGTTGTCATAAGTGATTCGTGCTTTTTGCTCGGCGGCAAGGTTTTCATTTAAATCGGCAATGGGGTCACCCGTTGACTGAATGGATGCGGCTGACCAAGGAAAACCACTCGCTGCCGTCGGATAAACACCTGTAGTGTGGTCTATAAAATACGATGCAAAGCCCGGATTTTCTTCAATCTGCTTTTCAGTCAGATTTCGTGTAAGTTGGTGCACGATTGTTCCGACCATCTCGAGATGTCCTAATTCGTTCGCACCTCAATGTTGTAAATGATTAGCGTAAAAAGACATCAATTGAAACATCAGCAGGCTTATACTTGTTTGCTTTGACTGCTTTGGCAGTATATTCTATACGTTCAATAATTTCTTTTAAAAATTTATTTTTGTCTTTTGGTGCAATGCTTTCATTCTGCAAAGCAGATATTGCATCAGATACTTTTTTTATCTTATCTTCGTAATCAATAGTAGCAGGCAGACTTTTTCGCTGTTGCTCAATACCTGCTTCAAGTTCCTTTTTCCTTTTATTAAGTATATCTTGTCTTTGTAAAAAAACTTCTTCGGAGTAGATACCTTTTTCAAGAAATTCATATAACTTGTTTTGCTGACCTTGAAGTTCATCTAATTCTTTCATCAGATTTTTTAGCAGTTGTTCTTGTATCTTGTAAGAATTGCCATCATCGTTTTTGACTTTATATTCAAAATCGGTAATATACATTTTTAATGATTGAATTACACTTTTTTCAAATTCATAGTAATTCATTGATGGCGTTTGGCAATGTACTTGATTTGAACAAATCATACGAGGTGTACCTCGCTGTTTGCCATCTTTATTTTTATATGTTCTGTAATTTATGCTTCTTCCGCAATTTGAGCATTTGACTAATGATGAAAAAGGGTTAACCATTTCAGAATTGCCCGGTGTTCTTGCATTTTTACCTATTTTTTCCTGAGCTTTGTTGAATAATTCTTCATCAATAATTGCTTGGTGCAGACCATTAACAATGATTAAATCGTCAGTACTTCTTATACGCTTAACAACTGTGTTACCTGTTTCATCAGTGAATTTTTTTTCTTTTTTCCAGTTCCAGCGTATCTTACCTATGTATACAGGATTGCGTAACATATCCCGAATAGTAGCGTTAGACCAATAATCATTGAATTGCGGTTTTAAACCTCGTTTGTCAAGTTCACTGGCAATCTGGCAAGTACCTAAA
Organism: Eubacterium sp.; assembly: GCA_014465955.1. Taxonomy (GTDB): domain Bacteria; phylum Bacillota; class Clostridia; order Oscillospirales; family Acutalibacteraceae; genus Eubacterium_R. Next base: position 11,568 of record JACTVT010000059.1, read on the forward strand.
TTCTCATTAACAAATAAATGATACATAAGTCTTATTGTATCAGCATCTGCATTCGGTTTTAATGTATGGTGACCGTCAATAATAGTTTTATCATATCCAAAAGGTGGTTTTTGCCCTATGAAGTTACCTTCTTTTACTGATTGAATACGCCCACGGTTTAAGATAGCCTTTGTATATTCAAGATAATCATTACCTTGTTGCAACTGCATTTCAAAAAAACGGCGCTCCTGTGTGTTTGCGAGGTTATAAGAGCCTGATGGCGTTAATACTTTTACATTGTTGTATCTGAATACTCTTTCGATTGTTCCGCAGTCGAGCAGGTCGCCACGAGTTAAACGCTGTGGCTCAACAACAAGCACACCAGCATAGACAGTAGTATTTGCAACTAAAGAAAGTATCTTTTTCATTTCAGGTCTTTGGTCTATGGTTTCGCCTGATACAATTTCACGGTATATGTTATGTTCAGGTATAGGCTTGCCGAATGTTTTAACTGCAAATTCCTGTAATATTTTTTCGTGCTTTGCAAGGACTTCTTCAACAGTTTCATTGTCGGAGTCTGCACGGCTTTTTCTTAAATACATCAGGTATTGTTCGATTGTTTCCATTTTTGATACCTCTGTTAAATATACTTAAAAAAGGGTGCAAAAATACCCTACTTGATTTATCAAGCAAGGTGTGATACAATCTATTTGCTGGGTAGAGTGTATCACACATCTACTTATTTACCTCTTGGCTATTGGCGTAGCTGAGGGGTTATTTTTATCTTTTCATTATAGTACTAATAATAAGCGTTATAATTGCCGATATTATTCCTATAACGATACAAATTAATTCAATACTACCAATAGGTGTATCAATATTTAATTTAGAACTAACAAATAATACTGTCATAGTTGCTATAGACATAAGTATTGTAATTATAATTATTACCAATGAGAATAAAAAGTTCTTGTTTGTAATATAATCATCTGAATATATTACAGTTTTGTACTGTTCTTTTTGTTGCTTACTGAGTTTTGTTTTAGTGTATCCTAATGCTTTTTCAAGACATTTACACCCATCTTTGATTAGTTCTTTGAAATCTGATGTAATTATATTTTTGGAGGTGCATTTATTAAACTTCTTTCTTAATAACTCGGTTGATAAATTATAATTATTA
>JACTVT010000060.1 GCA_014465955.1 Eubacterium sp.
CAGAGACCCTTTGCGGGAGGGCACAGAGACCCTCCCCTACTAAATAATTATTATACACCATAACTGCCAATAGTTCAAATATAAATTATGGAATTACGGTAAATATTTTGCAGGGTCTACGGCATATCTCTGTGTTGAGCCGCCCACTCTTACTTCAAAATGACAGTGCGGACCTGTTGAATTACCCGTTGAGCCTGATTTTGCAATCTGCTGACCCTTTTTAACATACTGCCCCTCACTTACAAGCCTTTCGGAATTATGCGCATAAAGCGTATAAACGGGCTGACCCGATGAAGTCGTTTTATCATGCATAATTACAATATATCTGCCGTAACTTCTGTAAGAACCGTCACTGTTTGTCAAATCCCTTGAAACAATAACAATACCCGATTCAGCCGCCACAACACTTGAGCCTGTTGCACACCTGAAATCGGCACCCGTGTGACCCGAATAATCGTACCAGCCGCATGTAATCTGCTTCTGACTCGGAACGGGATAAGTAAGACTGATATAACTGCCCTCGTCATCTTTTTTCGTTGTGGTCGTTGTTGTATTCTGCTGACCGCCGCCCGTTGAATGCGGCTTCGTTGTAGTAGTTGTTGTCGTTGTCGGCAAATGGTCTTTATACTTATTCTCTGCCTCCTCGATAGCCTCATCAATTCTGGCAAGTTCTTCCCTGTTGTCTTCAAGGAATTCAGTATAATATCCTGTATCATCACCGAGTTTTTTTAAAAGTACATTTGCCTCTGCCCTGTCACCCGACAAAGACGTTTTTTTCTTATCAAGCGAATTCTGCTTTGCCTGCAAATCAATCATACTCTGATTCAGGCTGTTTTTTGTATTTTCAAGTTCAATCTGCTTGTTTTTTAAAGACTTCTGCTTTTCTTCAATTTCAGCACGCGCCGATGTTATACCTGCGATTTCTTCATTTATATTTTCAAGCAGGGTGCCGTCCTGCTTTGCAACACGGCGAACCATTTCAAGACGTGTAAAAAACTGCGAAATATCTTCACAGGTTAAAAGAATTGAAAGTACACTTGTATCACCGCTGACATACATCGCACGGGCGCGCTGACAATATAACTGATAATTTTCATCAAAAGCCCTGCCGTCATTTTCAAGTTGAACAGAGAGTTCTTCTATATCTTTTTCAGCCTGAGAAATTTCTTTTTCATTTTCATCATATTTCTGCTCAAGCGTTTTTACCTGTGATTTATCTTTTTCAACTTCGGCAGATGCATAATCCATCTCCTGCTCAAGATAGGTTATTTTTTCATTCAGCGCATCAAGATATTCTTTTGTATCCGAGGATTGACTTTCAAGGTCATCAATTTTATTCTGTGCCTCTTTGATTTTCTGCTCAAGCATTGCCTTTTGCTGCTCGGCAGACAGATTATTATCTGCCGCCATTGCACCGTCTGACATGGAAAATCCTGCCAAAGAAAAAACAAAAAGCGAAGCCAGCAAAACAGAAACAGCCCTTTTAAGCCTTTCAATTCGTTTCATTGACTTCACTTCCCTATAATTATTTTACATATACAATCCCCCTTGTAAAAAGGGGGAACGGCACGAAGTGCCAAGGGGGATTCTGTTTATGAATCCCTCCGCCTCGTAAACTCGGCACCTCCCTTTAACAAGGGAGGCTATCATATATCATCAGCCAAGATAATTCATCGGATTAACCCTGTTGCCGTTGAGACGAACCTCAAAATGAAGATGAGGACCTGACGAATTACCCGTTGAACCGGAATAAGCTATCAGCTGACCCTTTTCAACTGCCTGACCCTGTGAAACACAAAGCTGACTGTTATGTGCATAAAGCGTTGACAAACCGTTTCCGTGGTTAATAAGAATATATTTGCCGTAGCTGTATGTAAGACTTTTTGCAATTGCTACATAACCTGAATCCGAAGCATAAACAGGTGTGCCCGTAGGGCAGCGGAAATCAACACCGCCGTGATAAGCACCGCTTGAATAATTGGGATAGCCTGCCGAAATGCTTCTGTAGCTTGTAGGATAAGCAAGCCTGCCCGAGCCCGGAGTATAATTATCAGGTGCATGTGAAGAACTGGATGAAGCCGCTGCAATTTCTGCATCAATTTTTCTTTGAGCATCTCTGTCAGCCTCAATGGTTTCCATAATTTCGCTTTCGGTGCTTGCAAGCTCCCTTATTGCTGCGTTTGCCTCAGCAACCTCTTTATTGAGTTCTGCTTTTACCTTATTCACCTCATTAATTGATGCCTGAAGCTCTGCTTTCTGAGAATCCAGCTTCTTTTTATCATCATTAAGCTCAACCTTTTTCTTTTCAAGCTCTTTCTTTTCATTCTCAATTTCCTGCATCTTTTTCATAAGGCTGTCAAGCGTTGCGCTATCCTGTGCAGAAACGCATTTAACCATCTGAGCTCTTGTTAAAACAGAGCTTATATCACCGCTTTCAAGCAAAACTTCAAGCGTTGAAACGTTGCCTGAAATATACATTGCACGAAGACGCTGACAGTACTGCTCGTAAATTTCTTCAAATTCAGCCTGCTTCTTATCAATTTCAACCTGTGCCTTATCTATTTCATCAACAGTTTTTTTGATTTTTGCTTCAATATCGCTTATTTCCTTCTGCAAGGCACTTTTTTCCTTATTCAGTGAATCAAGCTTATCCTGCTGCAAACTTACTTTGCCCTGCAAAGCCGAAACATATTCCTGCTTTTTTGATTTTTCTGATTTTAATGCATTGATTTCTTTCTGCTTTTTATCAATCTCTGCCTGAATTTTCTCTTTTTCTTCTTTCAGCTCTGAAGTGGATTTTGCCTGAGCCGTAAAACACATTGAAAACACCAGCATTACACTCAATATAACACTGAGAATTTTAATAAACTTAGATTGCACTGATTTCACTGCCTTCCTTATTTAAATATTTTCTCATGGTATTAAGAGAACCGCAAACACCTGTTGCAATTCCGATGCCTACAAAAGCACCGAGCATCGCAAGTGCATAATCTGCAAAATTAAGCGCCTGTAAATCAAGTGAGGTTATAAGATCGCTGAACTGATTAATTGCGAATTCATAAAATGCCCACACAAGACCTAGAGCCACAATACCCGAAATGATACCGAGTATCATACCTTCAACAATAAACGGCAGCCGCACAAAGCTGTTTGTTGCGCCGACCGATTTCATAATGCTTATTTCAAGTCGCCTTGAATAAACGGTAAGCTTGATTGTATTCTGAATAATGAATATACTGATTGCAAGCAGCACGGCAACAATAACAATTGCAATTACTTCAACGCCGTGACGGATTGTCATAAGCTTTTTTGCAAGGTCCTTATTTTCACGGATAGTATCAATATGGTCAAACTGCTTAATCTGATTAACCGTATCATCAAAATAAGTCAAATCCTTAACCGTTACCTTATAAGCGTCAGGCAGCGGAATATCGGAACTGATATCTTTAAAGAAAGATGCCTGTGCCTCTTCCATCGTAGAAAGCTGCTCTGCCCATGCATCTTCCTTGGCAACAAATTCAGTTTCCTTAACATTGTCGATATTATTGAGTTTCTTTTCCATTTCGGCAATATCGGCATCCGATGTATTATCCTGAATATAAACCATAACAACATTTTCTTCTTCAATTCTGCCGAGAAGCGAATCAATGTTGAGGAAAATCATTGTGGCGCTGCCCATTAAAACAAGGCAACTCATAAGCACACAGATGGAAGCAATACTCATCATACGGTTTGTCCATGTATTTCTGAAACCTTCCTTTAAAAGGTATCTTAAACTTGATGCAGTCATTACTCCTCACCTCCGTTTTCCTCTGCTTTGGCATCATCATCGCTGAAATCAAAATTCACATCATCAAGGGAATCAAAAATATCTTCAACTTCCTGACCTAATTTAACGTCTTCGTTAAAATAGAACATATCCGTAGAACTTTCTTTTTCATCAGCAGTATCAAACTGAGCGTGAGTCGGATCCGGAGTATCCGAAACAACTTCTCCGTTTTTAATAACAATAACACGGCGCTGGAATGTTCTTACAAGGTCATGCTCGTGAGTAACCATAACAACCGTTGTGCCGTTATTATTGATTTTTGTAAGCATTTCAACAATTTCGTGACTCATTTCAGGGTCAACGTTACCTGTAGGCTCGTCCGCAATAATGAGTTTAGGATTGTTTACAAGTGCACGTGCAAGCGAAACTCGCTGCTGCTCACCGCCCGAAAGTTCATTCGGCATTGAACGCGCCTTGCCCGAAAGACCTACAAGTTGAAGAATATAAGGAACTCTTTTTCTGATTTCCTTTTCCTTTGCGCCGATAACACGCATTGCAAATGCAACATTATCATACACGCTCATTTTAGGAATCAAACGGAAGTCCTGAAAAACAATGCCCATCGTTCTTCTGTAATAAGGCACCTGCTTTTTCTTCATTGTAGCAGAAGAATAATCACCGACAATAACTTCACCTTCGGTAGGCTTTTCCTCATGCATAATAAGTTTTAAAAAAGTACTTTTGCCTGCACCCGAAGAGCCGACAACGAAAACAAATTCGCCGTCTTCAATTTTAATATTTACATTGCTTAAAGCCTTGGTGTCTGTGCTGCCATAGACTTTAGTAACATCACGGAATTCAATCACAATTTTTACCTCTTGTCTTTAATCATTAACTGTGGGTATATTTTTATTTATATATATAATAACGCCGATTGAGTTATAAATCAACCCTAAAATGTTATTTTTTTGTAAATTATGTAATAGAATTGTAAGAAATCGGTTGTGGAATATGCAGCAAATGAAAAACAATCGCATAATAACACCTCATCCACCGCAAGCGGTCCCCCTTCCCCTCAAGGGGAAGGCTTAACTTACAGATAATATCCTTCCATACAAAAAAACAAAAACCTCGGAAGCAATACCGAGGTTTGTTAGTAATTTAATATTTAACAGGACTGGAATCGAGGTACTTGTTGACCATAAGCGCTACTTTGAATACGATAGCGTCATCAAATTCCCTTAAATCAAGACCTGTGATTTTTTTAATTTTTTCAAGTCTGTAAACAAGCGTGTTTCTGTGAACAAAAAGTTTACGGCTTGTTTCAGAAACGTTGAGGTTATTTTCAAAAAACTTCTGAATGGTAAACAAGGTTTCCTGATCAAGCGACTCGATAGAACCCGACTTGAAAACCTCTTTAAGGAACATATCGCAAAGCGTTGTGGGAAGTTGATAAATCAGACGTGCGATACCGAGTTTCTCGTAACTTACGATAGGCTGCTCCGTATCAAACACTTTACCGACCTCAAGCGCAACCTGTGCCTCCTTAAAAGATTTTGCCAAATCTTTAATTCCCGTAACACAGGTACCGATACCGATATTTGCATTGCAGTAAAATTCTGTTGAAAGCGTATCGCAGATAGAGCGTGCAAGTTTAACAAGATCCTTCATATCTACATTGGGGCGAACCTCTTTAATAAGTGCAATATCGTTTTCATTTACATTTACAACGAAATCCTTTGCCTTATCGGGGAAGAAATTCTGAATCACATCATAAACTGAAACATCTTTTTTATTGCTTGCGCGGATGATAAATACAACCCTTGACGCATCATTATTAAAATGAAGTTCACGGCTTTTTATATAAATATCACCGGGCAGAATATTATCAAGAATAACATTTTTAACAAAGTTTGACCTGTCAAACTTTTCATCATTATTTTGCTTAATCTGATCAAGAGCAACCGAAATCAAATCAGCATATCTTCTGCTTAAATCATCAGTGCCGTCTACAAAAACCGCATACTCGGGGTGAACAGAGTTGCCGAAAGCCTTGTATGTACATCCGTCAACACAAGTCTGCAGTCCTGCAAAAACACCTGCCGAAACAACGCCTTTGCGAACCTCGCCGATCTGACCGAGTTCCGAACAGGCAATAACTGTTCCCGCCTCATCAACAACGCCGATATTGCGGTCTACAGAATCTCTCATCTGGTTTACAATGCCCTGAAATAATCTGTTAGGCAAGAGAATCCCTCCTTAAAGAGAAACAGATAAAACACAAATAAAAATGCAATTATGCACAAAAGTATTATCGCTCTCTTGTTCATATTATACAAGGCACTTAAACAATTTGCAAGCATTTTGATAAAATTTTATATATTTTTTTGTTCATATTGCATAACAGCGAAAAAATTGTTAAAAAATACACAATATATTGTGGAAATATATTTTTACGCCACAATCAATACTCGTAAGACGCATTAAAATCAATCAAAAAATCTGCTCATTTCGTCACTTTCAATATATCTGCACTGCCCCGGGGCAAGATTTTCATCAAGTTTTAATGAGCCCATTTTAATACGTTTAAGTTCCGTAACGGTTATTCCGAATTTTTTAAACATCCGCTTAATCTGGTGATACATTCCCTGCCTTATCGTAACAACCGCAGTATTAAAATCGCCGTCTTTTGCACTGATTTCGGCAGGCATACAGACATCATCACCGATTTCAACGCCGTTTTCAAATGCTTTCACAAGTGCATCATCAAACGGCTTGTCAAGCACTGCAATATACGTTTTCGGAATATGATGCTTCGGACTTAAAATTCTGTGAGCAAATTCGCCGTCGTCTGTAATCAGCATAAATCCCGTTGTATCCTTATCAAGCCTTCCTGCAGGGAAAAGATTTCTGCGCTTCATATCAGAAGGCAGAATATCAACAACAGTTTTTTCGCCCGTTTTTCTGCCGTCTGTTGACGAAATAACGCCCTTTGGCTTGTTCATCATAATGTATACATATTTTTTAAAAAATATTTCTTTTCCGTCAACAGTTACAATATCCTTCTCTGTATCTGCTTTTTTGTTTAAAGATGTAACAGGCACACCGTTTAAAAATACTTTTTTAGCCTTTATAAACGCGCGTGCCTCATTTCTTGTAATATTCAATTGTGATGAAATAATTTTATCTATTCGTTCCATAGTTTTATTTTCAAGTTCTGTTCAGACCCTGCATAAATCCGTCTGATGCAGAGGTTGAACATATATCTCCGCCGATTAACTGATTTTCACAAACAATAAGATTTGCAAAAATACAGTCTCTGTTTTCATATCCTGCATAATTTTTAATGTTATACGTGTAAACCGTAACATCTTTGCCCTTGAACTGCGATAAATCAAAGCCCTGCTTTAACTGAATTTCGTTATAACGGGTGTATGTATCGTTGAACTGAGCAGGAATTTTCACCTGCTTTTCAGTGCAGTTCGTGTCATATTCCCAGCCGAGCGAGGTCAGATACGCCTCACAGTCTTCATTTGATGCAAGGCTGACCGTGCCTGCTGTTTTTTTACTGTCTGACACATGATTTGAAAAAAAGGTTACACCGATAACGATAACCCCTGTTAAGATTAAAATTAACCCGAAAATTGTTTTAGGCTTGAGCCTGAGGGTCAACATCTTCATAAAACCACCTCATATGATTTTATGAAATCTATTTATAAAATATAATAGGTTTAAGAAAATTTTAAAAACATATTACTTGCCGCCCTTATTAAAGGGGTGTCAAAGTGCAAACTTTGACGGAGGGTTTCAATCCTCCCACCGCAAGCGGTCCCATTACCCTTTTGCCACTGCGTGACATTTCCCCTGACAGAGGAATCACCTTTAACAAGGAGGGCAATATATTCAATCAACAATAAATTCCTTAACCTTATCAATATACGCAATCTCGGCAACGGCAGTAATTTCAAGCCCGTTTTCGGTGTATTTTTCCTCTTCAACCGTGCCGTATTTTCTTAAATCATTCGCAATTTTGCCCTGCGAAAAAGGTATAAGCAGTTTCACCCTGCGCTTGGTTTCGGGAAAAGCCTGTTCAATTTTTTCAAGCAAAGTGTTAATACCGTATCCTGATTTTGCACTGATGTGCACACTGCTCGGAATAAGCGGAAAATCGAGCACATCGGGCACTAAATCGCACTTGTTAAGAACATTTATAATCGGCTTATCATCACACCCGAGTGACGATAAAAGTTCATTAGTAACTGCTATATGACGATTACATTCTTCACTTGATGCATCGCACACATTTAAAATAACATCTGCCCACAGCGCCTCTTCAAGCGTAGATTTAAACGCCTCTACCAGTTGGTGCGGCAGTCGGCGGACAAGACCTACCGTATCCACAATCATAACCTGCCTGCCCGACGGAAGAATCAGTTTTCTTGCCGTAGGATCAAGCGTTGCAAAAAGTTTATCTTCTTCAAGCACGCCTGCATTTGTAAGCCTGTTCATAAGCGTTGATTTGCCTGCATTTGTGTAACCGACAATGGCAACTGCCTCAACGCCGTTTTTGTTTCGCCTTTGATGAACTGCAAGGCGGCGTTTTTCCATTTTAGCGAGGTTTTCGCTCAAAAACTGAATTCTGCGTCTGATATGACGCCTGTCTGTTTCAAGTTTAGTTTCGCCCGGTCCTCTTGTGCCGATACCGCCGCCGAGCCTGGAAAGCGAAGTGCCTTTGCCCGAAAGTCTCGGCAGAGCATATTTTAACTGTGCAAGTTCAACCTGAACCTTACCTTCTGCCGAAACAGCACGCTTTGCAAAAATATCAAGTATAAGCGTTGTTCTGTCCACAACACGCACGTCGGTTTCATCTTCAATATTTCTCACCTGAACGGGAGTCAGTTCACCGTCGGCAATAATAATATCAGTGTCATTTGCACGGCAGAATTCAGCAATTTCGGCGAGCCTGCCTGCGCCGACAAACGTTGCACCCACGGGCGTATCACGCTTCTGAAGCATCATACCCTGCACATCGGCACCTGCCGTTTTTGCAAGTTCGGCAAGTTCCTCAATTGACGCATCGGCATCAAAATCGCCCGTGTCAACAGAAATCAAAAGCGCCTGTTCGGTTTTGTTTTCAAGATTTGTTTCCATAAAATTCCTTTATAATATTCGTAGGGGTCGATGCCTTCATCGACCCGTTTACGGTGCGTCGAGGACGCCGCACCCTACGGTTGTTGCCATAACGTTGTTGATATTTCAATCCGCAAAAATGTTATTTCCGTTCCGTAAGGGCAATGAGGACATCACACCCTACGAAATTCTTATTCATCAACAAGTGCCTGCAAAACCTTGTTTGCCATAGGACCTGCTGTTTTTGAGCCTGAATTGCCGTGTTCTGCAACGACAACAAAAGCATAAGGATTCTGCTCATCGTCCATAAAACCTACAAACCACGCCGTATTATGCTCATCAACATTATCAATCTGCGCCGTGCCTGATTTTGCACAAAGATTAAGACCCTTATAATTTTTATCGCCGTACTGCTGTTCAACATTATTGCGCATCAGCTGTTTCATTTTCTGCGCCGTTTCGGTGCTGAGCAACTGCACCTCATTTTCGCTGAATGTTATGCCGAGCGTTTTGCCTGCCTGGTTTGAAAAATCATCTACAATATTGAAAGAAACTGCCTTGCCGTCATTTGCAATTGCACAGATAAAGCGCAGCATAGATGCAGGATTTACAAGCGTTTCACCCTGACCGACACCTGTCCAGCCTACTGTTGTATCGTGTGCATTGCTCTCAAGCAGAAATCTGCCTTTTGCCGAACTGATTTTATCACTTACGACAACAGATGAAGTAAGACCGATTTTTTCAACCGTATTTTTAAGATTATCGGCGCCGAGTTCAATAGCGATTTCACCGAACGCAGAGTTACAGCTTTTCGCAAGCGCCTCTTCAAAATCAATCTCACCGTGGCGTGCGTTGCAGACAATCTGATCCTCCTCAACTCCGTCAACATCAAGATATTTTTTACAGTTCCACGAGCCGTTCAGAATTTCAGGCTTATTTTCAAGTGCACAGGCGGTTGTTACAAGTTTGAAAGTAGACCCGGGGGTATAAAGTCCCGTTAAAAATCTGTTAATGTATGCACCCTCATATTTCGAGTTACTCTCAAGGTCTGACGGCACATTTTCAGGGTCGTAACTCGGAGTTGAAACCATACACACAATATCGCCTGTTTTGTAATTCACAACGGCAATCGTGCCCTTGTAATCCCCGAGTGCCTTATAGGCAACCTTGTTGATTTCACTGTCAATCGTAAGACTCACATCGTTGCCCTTGCCGTATTTTTTGTTTTTATAAACGCCTGTAAAAAGATTGTATCCGACAAGTTCAGACTGAAAATTCGCCTGCACACCTGTTGAAATAAAGCCTTTCATATCGCCGACTGCGTGAAGTGTTGCAAGTCTTGTCTGCTTATCCTCACTGTAAACACGGCTCTCACCGTCTGTTGAAGTTAAGACAACGCCGTTCCTGTCTTTAATATCGCCTGCCGCAATCAACTGACCGTCACTGTAAATATGCCTGTTATAGCGTTTCATAACCCAATCAGAACCGTCACTTGCAAGACTGTAGGTTAAGAAAATAAGTCCGCCTGCAAAAAGTATACACAGTATCCAGAGAAAAATTCCCCGCCTTGTAATCATTTTCATTTCTTCTTTGCACCTCCGAGATAATTATAGGTGCGCACGTCAGACGCTTTGATATACGCAAGCACTGCCCAGCAGCAAATCATAGATGAACCGCCCTGGCTTACAAACGGCAGTGTTACGCCCGTAAGCGGAAGAACGTCTGTTATACCGAAAATATTCAGTGCCGTCTGAAACAGTAACATTCCTGCGCCTGCTACTGCGGCAATTGAATAAAATGTTGACCTTGACGCAATTGAATTTATAAGCGCCGAAACGGCAATTCCTACAAAAGACAAAACAACAAGCACGGCAAAAATAAATCCCCATTCCTCGCTGATAACACCGAAAATAAGGTCGGTTGTTGATGCGAAAACCTTTCTTGTATTGCCGTTGCCGATACCGAGACCGAGCAGACCGCCCGACGCCATACCGACAAGCGTTCTCGTCTGCTGATAACCGCTTTTATTATAATAATCACTTTCCCATATATGTCTGTAAACGGAAAAGCGTGCCGTTACATACGACTTATATTTAACAACAATTCCTGCACCCAGAACAGCCGAGGCAATGGCAAGAATGATTGTTTTGATGTCGCCCGAAGTCATAAACGCAATAATTAAAAATGTGATAAAGAATACAAGCGCCGTGCCGAAGTCCTTAATTAAAATCAAAGCGCCCACACACGCAATTGAAAAGCCTATAAATGCAAAAATATTTTTGCTCGTCTGTATCTTTTCAAGCGTTGCCGCACCGACGAAAATAAACGCGATTTTAACAAATTCCGACGGCTGAAAAGTTATGCCGTTTTCACCGCCGATTGTTATCCAATTTCTTGCGCCGTGTGTTGTTTTGGCAATCACAAGATTTACAAGCAGCAGCAAAATTGCAAGCACTGCGACAGGCAGTCGCAGTTTCATACATAACTCAAGATTGCCGAGCAGAAACACCATTATAATATAAACTATCATACCTGCAAAAATAAATAAAAACTGCTTGAAACAGGCACTCGGGCTTATTGAGCCGATAACGGAAAGCCCTGTTCCGCAAAGGAAAAATGCAATAAGTTCAAGTTCAAAATTGCGCCTGTGCATTGCCGTATAAAATGCAATCAGATACACCCATTCGAGCACAACCATTAAACCGACTGCAAGCATTACCTTACTTTCAAAAGCCTCGCCTGCATTTGCCGCCGAAAAGCCTGTTGCAAGTTGAAAGACAGTGATTATAAACAGCATTGCAAAGTTATTAATCGGCTTGATTTTAGGCATTTTCTTTGCCTTTGATTTCGCTTTATCAGCCATTCTGATCCCTACCTTTCATAGAAAATAAATACTCTGTCACCGAATGTAACGGTATCCTCATCAAAAATCAACTGCGGCTGATTAATATATCTGCCGTTCAGTTTTGTGCCGTTGTGACTGTCTAAATCAGACAGCGCCCAGCCCCTTGACGTTTCGTGAATTCTTGCGTGCTGAGCCGAAACAGTGTCGGAAAGAATCTGAATATCACAGCCCGAATCCCTGCCGATAAGAACATCCTTTTGCTTGATGTAAACAGGACGTCTGCTTTTTGTATCAACAAGCACTGCATAGGCAACAACTCTGCTCTGCACGGCAGTATTGCGCATTTCTTTTTTGCTTTCGGCGGAAACGGCCTCAGCGCACTGGAATTTGAGCGGAACACCGCCGATTTCAATCACATCGCCGTCTTCAAGAACCTGCCTGCCGTCTATTTTTTCACCGTTTACAAGAATGCCGTTTTTGGAAAACGTGTCCGTAACAACCCACTCGTTCTGCTTTTTTGCAAGCACGGCGTGAAAACGTGAAACAGACGGCATCGGAAGTACAATATCGTTTGATTTTGACTTGCCGATTGATGTTTCCCAGTGATTGATATCAATAACCGAGCCGTTATTCTGGTCTACCAATTGTGCCATTTTGTGCACACGGGGGCGGTTTCTGAAAAGTGATGCAACGCACACAATAACCACCACGCCTGCAAAAACAGGCAGTGCGTATCTTAATACGCCCGTAAGTAACTGAATAATATTTTCCAAAGTAAAAAGTCCTTTCTTCAGATTATTTATATTTAACGGGCGGATAATATCCGCCCCTACGGTTATGGATATATTAATGTTATTTCGTAGGGTGCGGCGGTCTCACCTGTCGGCTCGGTCGGTGCTTCTGCTTCGCA
>JACTVT010000014.1 GCA_014465955.1 Eubacterium sp.
TACTGATACATAATATAAATTTGGCGTGGTTATGACCACTTTATCGACAGTCCGACCGCACCATAGGGTGCGGTTTTTATTACGGAAACATTATTCATAAATTGCCTGTTATTGAATCCCTCCGTCTTTGCCTAACGGCAAATCCACCTCCCTTTAACAAGGGAGGCATTGTTGAATTTTACTCAAAATTACCGATATTGCAGGTTTTGCCGAAGCCGTACAAAATTTTTGTTGCGTGAATACGCTGTGTTGCACCGAGCGGATTAATATAACCCTGCTGAGTACCTGTTATCATTCCGTTGTAATTTGCCCACTGAAGCGGCTCTTTTGCCCAATTTGCCACACCGGGATAATAACACGTTACAAACCTATCGTTCAGCCATCTGTGTTCATAACCTTCATAATCAGGATACTGAGATAAATCCACTTTCAGATAATCATCATTTTTTATCATATTGTTTTCTTTTGCATATCTGAAAAGAAAAGTTGCTGTCTGCTGACGAGTTACGGCATCATACGGTTTAAAAGTTTTTTCCGTTGTAATTTTTTTATCAAGTGCCCAGCAGGCGGCGTCATAATAATAAACGCTTTTATCCTTTATATCAGTAAACGGCGATGTTTTATACGGATTAGCATTCTTGTAAGGCTCGCCAACCATTCTGTAAAGAATCGTTACAAACATTGCTCTTGTTATTGAATCTTTAGGCGAAAACATATCTCTTACAGGCGGATTTGAACCTGTTATAAATTTATTATAAAGAGAAGTATAGGCAACATAACCCGAATAATCTTCATATTCTGCTATATCCGTAAACGGAAGTTGTGATGCCGAAACAGTTTTCGGAGTATCATAATCTCCGAAAACAAAACCGCATTCAGTGCATTCACTATGTGTATGACCCTGTGAGGATGCAGTTGCAGGCGTAACCGTCTGCTTAATTTGATGACCGGCAGGAAGAATGCGGGAATCTTCAATACCGCAGCGGGTACAATTTCTTTTTGAAAGGCCGTCATTATGGCAGGTCGGTTCAGTCACAACTGTTTCTTTACTCCATCTATGATTACAGGTTTTTTCTTCATATTTAAAATTAACCGACCACTTTTTACAAAATGCACAAGCCCACATTTCATAACCATAGGGAACGCCCTCATTATACTCAACCCATGTTATTTCTCCGCTTTCATATTTATGCGCCCAATAGTCAGCAACAACAGCAACCTGATACTCACCTTCACTTTTTGTATTAAATCACCTGCCGCAGTTGCCTGTCGGATAATTATGATTACACGACGCCGCAAAAGCAGTTGAAACCGGAATTGTAATTATAAAAGTCATAACCAATAAGGCAGACAATATTTTCATAAATAATTTATTATTTTTCATCACCCTTGAACATTAAATCACCCGTCAATAATGACAGGTGATTTTTATAATAATAAAATTTAAGTTACAGACCTGTATTTTCGGCAATATACTTTCTTGCCTTAACTGCGTATTCAAACGGATTTGCCTTGTCAGGGTCCTGCTCTGCCTCAACTACTACCCAGCCCTCATAACCGCTTTCGGCAAGAATGTCAAAAATCGGCTTGAAATCAACATCACCGTCACCCGGTACGGTGAAAACGCCTGCACGCACTGCATCAAGGAAACTCATATGATTCGGAACAACCTGATTATTGTAAACATCAAGGCGAACGTCCTTAAGATGAACGTGTTTAACTCTATTGATATACTTTTTAAGAACAGGAACAGGGTCAATGCCTGCAAATGTAAGATGACCGCTGTCAAAAAGAAGATAAACAAGATCAGGGTCTGTAAGTTCCATCAATTTGTCAATTTCTTCAACAGTCTGCACGCCTGTGCCCATATGATGATGAACCGTGAAATACATACCCTTTGATTTAGCATATGCGCCCATTTCGTTAAAGCCTTTTGCAACGATTTCCCACTGTTCGTCGGTATAATAAGGCTTTTCGTCAAGGATTGACTTATCAAGGCAGCCCTGAATTGAATTGCCCTGCTCTGATGCGCCGATAACCTTTGCACCGAGAGCGTAAAGTTTGTCGCAATGAGCCTTGAATGCCTCAATCGTTTCTTCATAAGGCTTTGAAGTTAAATAAGATGAGAACCACGCATTACAAATCTGAAGTCCTCTTATATCAAGATATTTCTTTAAAACAGCAGGGTCTGACGGATATTTGTTGCCAATTTCAGAGCCCTTAAAGCCTGCAAGTGCCATCTCGCTGATGCACTGCTCAAATGTATTTTCCGCACCAAGGTCGGGCATATCATCATTTGTCCAGCCGATTGGCGCAATAGCAAGTTTTACTTTATTTGAATCTAACATTGTTTTGTTACCTTTCAATATGGTTATGGTTTTGCGGGTCGATGAGGGCATCGACCCCTACATTTTTAATATTGCGGGCGAATAATATCCGCCCCTACGAAGAAATTCAATATAACGGCAGAGTGTTGACTCCTCTCCCTACAGAACTTTATTATAACGTTGTAGGGTGCGGCGTCCCCGACGCACCGTATCAGTAATCGAAGGTGTTTTTAATATGTGCCTGCATATCCTCATATGCTGCGGCTACGGTTTCACTTTTTGAAACCTCGGCAACGCCTACACGCCACCAGGATTCAAAGCCCGGAGTCATCGTTTTGGGTAGAACCTTAATATCAAACAAAACTGATTTTGTCTGCTTTTTAGCATCTGCAAGTGCCGCTCTGAGTTCATCCGAAGTTCTGATTGTGTAGCCCTTTGCGCCGTAGCCCTCGGCAATTTTAGCAAAGTCAACGCCGATTTCATCACCGTCGAGCATACCTGTAACAGGGTTTCTTGCACGGAAAACAGTGCCGAAAGTATCTGTGCCCTGATTGTTCTGAAGATTTTCGATACAGCCCCAGCCCATATTATCAAAAAGGCACACATTTATTTTCAGATTTTCCTGCAAAGCAGTATAAAGTTCCGAATGACCCATAAGGAATGAACCGTCACCGCAGAAAGTATAAACCTCTGCATCGGGCTTTGCAAGTTTGGCACCAAGAGCGCCGTTTACTTCATAGCCCATATTGGAATAGCCGTATTCCATATGATAAGTGCCTCTGTTTTTCGGGCGAAACAATCTCTGCATATCACCCGGGAGTGAACCTGCCGAGCCGAGCGCAATATCCTCGTCTGCCATAAATTCATTGATTATACCGAGAGCGAGAGTCTGATTAAGTCCGCCCTCAAGTTCCTTAGAATAATAATCGTCAACAATAGCGTCCCACTCTGCCTTTGCATCGGCAATTTCGGTTGTATAAGCAGTTTTATAACCGTCAAGACTGCCGATAAGAGCAGTAACCGCCTCTTTAGCGTCGGCAATAACTGCCTCTGCATCCATTTTGAACGCATCAAACGGGCAGATATTAATGCCGAGCACCTTTCTGTTTTCGTTAAACAGCCACTTTGATGAAGTTGTGAAATCCGAAAAACGAGTGCCTACACCGATAACAAGATCGGCATCTCTTGCAATAACATTTGCAGCCTTGCCGCCTGTTACGCCGATACCACCGAGGTTGAGCGGATTTTTCCAGTCGATAATGCCCTTGCCTGCCTGTGTTTCCGTAATCGGAATATTATACTTTTCTGCAAATTCAAGAAGTTCTTTTTCAGCACCGCTGTAACGCACACCGCCGCCGCATACGATAATCGGCTTCTTTGCATCTTTGATAAGAGAAACTGCCCTTTCAAGTTGAGATGCAGAAATCGGACGTCTGTCCATATGCCATACTCTTTTTGCAAGGAAATGTTCGGGATAATCATAAGCCTCACCCTCAACATCCTGCGGCATTGCAAGGCATACTGCGCCTGTATCGGCAGGGTCGGTAAGCACTCTCATCGCATTAAGGCAAGCAGTCATCAACTGCTCGGGGCGCACAATTCTGTCAAAATAATGGCAAACGCCCTTGAATGCATCTGTAACGGTTCTGCCGTAGCCGTCAAAAAACTCTGCCTGCTGTAAAACAGGGTCGGGCTGACGGCAGGCGAAAGTATCACCGGGAAGAACAAGCAGCGGAATTCTGTTTGCAGTTGCACAACCGCAGGCAGTTACCATATTTGTTGCACCCGGTCCGATTGAAGAAACGCAGGGAATAATTGCTTTTCTGTCCATCTGCTTGGCATAAGCAACAGCGGCAAGAGCCATATTCTGCTCATTTTTACCCTGATAAAATTTTAAATTATGACCGCCCTGTTCAAGTGCCTGACCGACACCGACTACACAGCCGTGACCGAAAATGCCGAAAATGCCCGAAACGAACTTAGTTTCAACACCGTCACACTCTATGTACTGATTGTCAAGGAACTTAACAAGAGCCTGTGCCATTGTAAGTCTTTTTCTTTTCATATAATCAACCCTCAATTTCAGAAAGTTTTACAGGTCTGTGCTCTGCAACAGATTTCTTAGCAGCAAGACCTAAGCGGAGAGCCTCAAGTCCGTCATAAACAGTAGTCTGTGTTTCTTTATCGTTAAGAACACAATCGATAAACTGAGTCATCTCATCTGTGAATGACTGCATATATCTTTCAAGGAAGAAATAGAGAGGCTTATCTGATGAATTGCCGTTTTCATTAATAAATGAAACGTTTGTAGGTGTATCATTTGCAGCAGATGCCTGACCCTTTGAGCCGAAAACTTCAAGTCTTTGGTCATAGCCATATGCTGCTCTGCGGCAGTTATCAATAACACCGATTGCACCGCTCTTGAATTTAAGAGCAACAAGTGCAGTATCAACATCGCCTGCCTCGCCGATTGCAGGGTCTACCATAACGGTTGCATTTGCATAAACCTCTTCAACCTCGCCGCCGATAAAACGAGCCATATCAAAATCATGCACTGTCATATCAAGGAAGATACCGCCCGAAACCTTAACGTAATCAATTGAAGGCGGTTCGGGGTCACGGCTTGTAATCTTGATAGTCTGAAGATTACCGATTTCACCCTTATTTGCAAGGTCTTTGATGTAAGCGAAGTTGTGGTCATATCTTCTGTTGAATCCAATCTGAAGTTTAACGCCTGCCTTATCAACAGCGTCAATAACTTTTTTGATTTTTGCAACAGTTAAATCAACAGGCTTTTCGCAGAAAATGTGCTTGCCTGCCTCTGCTGCCTCACAGGCAATATCAGCATGTGTATCTGTTGAAGAACAGATAAGAACAGCCTGAATTTCAGGATTATTTAAAATTTCGTGATAATCCTGATAATAGTTCGGAATACCGAGTTCTTCGGCAACTTTTTTTGCACCGTCCACATAAATATCCGAAATTGCAACAATTTCAGCCTGCGGAATGTGATAAGTGATTGATTTTGCGTGTACCTGGCCGATGCGTCCTGCACCGATAATGCCAACCTTGAGTTTTTCCATAGTATTACCTCTTAAAAATTTATTTTTTATGCGATTTCGCATTTTTTCAAGATAATAATATCACACCTATTTGTGTATTGCAATATAAGAAATCAAATAAAATTTGTAAAATATACATAATATTTTAACAGATAATTATTGCATATGTGTTTAATAATAAGTATAATATAAATAATTGGATATTTAAAACCATTATGTTGTATAAAGTATATAAAGAGGTATAAAATGACATATACGTATAAAACAAGAGGCACCTGCTCCTCACAGATTAAAATTGACATTAATGATGATAAAACAATCGAAAACGTTGAATTTCTCGGTGGATGCAACGGCAACCTTAAAGGAATCGGCGAATTGGTAAAGGGAATGACGATTGACGAGGTAATAGACAGGCTTGACGGTATTAAATGCGGATTTAAGCAGACCTCCTGCCCGGACCAACTTGCAAAGGCATTAAAAGAAATTGAGGAAGAATTTTAAATATGTATAAACTTGAAAATGACAGACTTAAAAGAGAATTCAAAATTATTGAAGGTACTCTTTTCGCATCAAAAATTACAAATAAATATTCGGGGCTTGATTTCATACCTGACGGCAGCGGAAGCGAATTTCTTATCAAATTCAAAGACGGTGACGAATTTACTTCAAAAGGACTTCGTGTAACCGAAAGCATTGAAAAAGACGGCAGGCTGTTTTTCCGCTTTGCCGAAACAATGAACACCACCGTTACCCTGAATTACCGCCTCGGCAGAGATAAAAACACAATTGAAAAGCAGATTGCCATTACGCAGAGCGAACCCAAAACAATTGATTACATACTGCTTGAAAACATTGGCATAATCAATTCTTCTTCAAGTTTTTCAGTACCCGAAGGCGCATCTGAAATAGATGATTACTACTCAAATCTGGGACAGCCGTTTTACATTGACAGCCTTTTCTTCGGCTGCGAATTTCCTGCATCGAAAAATGAAATTTTGCACGGCAGAGGTCAGATACAATATTTTGTAGGCAAAGATATAGGAGACAAACTCATTTGCCCTGCAACGATTATCGGTGCAGCAAAAGGATGCAGACTGATTGACCTGAAACAATCTTTTTTTGAATACATCAACAAAATTGCCCTGCCCTCCCCTTATCGTGTGCAGTACAATACGTGGTATGACAAAATGCTCAATATTACCGAAGATAATATTGAAAAGGCATTTTATAAAGTTGAAAGCAAATTATCTTCATATAACGTTGAACCGCTTGACGGCTATGTTGTTGACGACGGCTGGAATGATTACAAAAGTTCTTTCTGGTCTTTTCACCCGAAAAAATTCCCGAATGGACTTATTTACACTTCCGATACGGTAAACAGGCTCGGCAGTAAATTCGGCTTATGGCTCGGTCCGAGAGGCGGATATAATTTCAACGCTCCGTTTGCTAAAAAAATGGAGAAAAAAGGATACGGCTATTTTAACGCACAGGCAAGAGATGTTTGCGTAGCATCTTCTAAATATCTTGATAATCTTGAAGAATTTTTAGTCAGCACCACAATTGAAAACGACATTTCTTACTGGAAACTTGACGGTTTCTGCCAAATTCCCTGTGAAAATGACAAGCACGACCATTTAACAGGCGGCGCACACAATATGTATCTCGTTACAGAAATGTGGCACAGATGGATAAAGATTTTCAAATCGCTTCACAATGCCCGTGCAAAAGAGGGCAAGCGTATGTGGATTAATATGACCTGCTATGTAAACCCGTCACCGTGGTGGCTTCAGTATGTAAATTCAATCTGGCTGCAAAACAGCGGCGATATCGGATTTGCCGAAAACTATGAAAAGGGCAAACAGTCTCAGGCAGATTCCGAAATCACCTACCGTGACGGAAGATATTACGATTTCTGGTTCAAGCGCTGTTTGCAGTTCCCTGCCGACAGAATTTATAATCACGAGCCGATTTACGGCGCAGAAGCGCATCTTGACTACACAGATGAAGAATTTGAAAAAGCATTTTTCTTTAATGCCTGCCGCGGCGCTGCGCTGAACGAACTTTACATCTCGCCGCATATGATGAACGAAGGTAAATGGCAAGCGCTTGCAAACTGCATAAACTGGCAGAAGGCAAACTACCATATTCTGAAAAATGCTATGTTTATCGGCGGAAATCCGACCGAAAACAATGTTTACTGCTATGCATCATGGACAGAGAACGGCGAAGGCATTATCGCTCTCAGAAACCCCACTAACGAGGCCGCACCGCTTACGCTTACACTTAACAGACTTATGGGCTGCCCCGAAACGCTTCATAATGTAAGGCGTTATAATGTTTTAAATAAAGCAGCAGCCGAAAGCAGTGATGTTTACAATTACAACGATAAAATCAATTTAACACTTGCACCGTTTGAAATTAAAATTATTCAGTTCGGCGAGGAAGACAGGCGTTTTGCTTACCCGCAAAAAGGCAATGATTTTACAATTACGTTTGAAACAAACGGCGCAGACAGAGTTATCTGTGAAAATGATGATGTACTTGTATGCATAAAAAAAGGTTATGTTAATGTGACAATCGGCACGGTTTCGCTGAAATCACACAGCCTTGTTAATGCAGGAAATTATAAAATTACCATTGTGCGAGAAAAAAACAGAATGGTGAAAATTTATATCAACAACAAACTTGACTGCTCAGGCTATGACAAAAAAACAAAGGCTGAAATCTCAACCAATCTTGCAAGTACGGCAGAAGGTTTTAAAATCATCAACAACGCAACGCCTTACAGCGAAATTATGCTGCCTGCAATACTGAAAAAGAGCAGGTGGAAGAAAAAGAAAGAGGGTACCTTTTAATGGCTTGCAAAAAATGCGGTTATGAAACTTTAATTGAAGACGGTGACTGGCTTGAATGCCCGAACTGCGGAGCGAAATATTTTAACACTGAAATAAAAACAGAAATCAGCGCTACGCAGCAGATTGATTTACTTGAAAAGAAAAAAGGCAGTACGCTAAATATGAATAACGAAAAAGCAGTCAATGACAATGACGAAAATAATAATACAGAAAACGGCAGTAAAAAAGAGCCAAGCAAACTGAAAAGCACTATTGACTTTCTTCTGCCGATAATCATTGCCGTTGTTATTGCGCTTCTTCTTAAAACCTTTGTTTTTGCAAATGCAATTGTGCCGACAGGGTCTATGACAAGCACAATCAACGCCAAAGACAGAATTATCGCAAGCAGACTTGCTTATATTAAAGACGACCCTCAGCGATACGATATAATCATTTTCAAGTTTCCCGATGACGAAAAGACCGCTTATGTAAAAAGAATTATAGGTCTGCCCGGCGAAACCGTTTCAATTTCAAACGGCGTTGCCTATGTTACAGACAAAAACGGTCAATCTTACCAGACAGAGCAGAGTTTTCTGACTTATGAAACGCCTAAAGGCGACTTCGGACCATACTACATTCCCGAAAAAGGCGAGGCAATTACAAAAGATGAAGACGGATACTGCTTTGCCGCAAATGGTATGGAAGTCGGTGGCGAAGGCTTTGTTGAAAAATACTGTGAAAAAGACAAAGACGGTAATTTTGTAAAAGACGAAAACGGCAATTATATAATGGCTGAAAACTGTTATTTCTGCCTTGGCGACAACAGAAACAACTCTGCCGATTCTCGTTTTTGGAACTGCAAATATGTTGCCAAAAGTAAAATAATCGGTCAGGCAAAATTCAGATATTACCCCAAAATTTCAAAATTACAGTAACATAAAAAATAAACCTCGGTCATACAAACCGAGGTTTATTTTTTTATTGAATTGCCCCTACCCTGTTGATTTTCATTTCACTTTTTTACTCCTCAATTTCTTATACACTATCATACCGATTATAAGAAGTATCGGGAAGCCGACTGCCGAAAGAATACCGATTTTCAGATTGCCGCCAACGGCGTCGGCAATTTCACCGACAACGGTAGGTCCGACCGTGCAGCCAGTATCACCTGCAAGTGCAAGCATAGCAAAGAGCGCTGTTCCGCCGCCTTTAATAGTACCTGCCGCCCTGCTGTATGCGCCCGGCCACATAATGCCAACAGAAAGTCCGCAAACGGCGCAGGCAATCAGCGATACGACAGGACTGTTTATAAGTCCTATACATAAATAAGAAGCCACGCAAAGCACACTGCTTGCAATCATAAATTTATCAAGATTAATTTTTTCGCCAAACTTGCCATAAAACGTTCTTGAAGCACCCATAAGAACTGCAAATGCCATAGGACCTGCAAGGTCGCCTATTGTTTTATCAACGCCGAGTGCACGTTCTGCGAACGCAGAAGACCACTGACTTACAGATATTTCGCTTGCGCCAGCGCAAAGCATAATAAGCATAAATGTCCAGAACATTTTATTTTTAAACAGTTCACGCATTGACAGCCCTTTTTCACCCAGCTCGTTTACGGAATTAATCGGAACTTTAATAAATGTAAAGCCATTTACTGCAGGCACAACTGCCCATATAAGCGCAAGTATTTTCCAGTTTTCTATGCCGAACACCTTAAAGAAAACGGTTGAAACAAAAACTACCAGAACATGACCCCAGCAATACGCCGAATGAAGCATACTCATTGTTGTTTCTTTATTATCTGTCGGGCACGCCTCTACAATAGGGCTGACAAGGACTTCAATAAGTCCGCTGCCGACTGCATAAACCGTTACGGAAATTATAATGCCGATAAACGGCGTCGGCGCAATTTCAGGCATAAAAGTAAGAAACACAAGTCCTGTTGCCGCCAGAGCGTGAGCAATAAGAATTGACGCACGATAGCCGATTTTATCTACAAAAAGAACAGACGCCATGTCAACAATAAGTTGTAAAATAAAATTTATTGTAATCAGACTTGTTACCTGCGTTAAAGATATTGCATAAGTATTCTGAAAGGTAATAAAAAGAAGAGGTATAAAATTATTTATAATCGCCTGCACAATGTATCCCACAAAGCACGAGCGAATTGTTTTCTTAAAGCCGTTATTCATAAGGATCTCCCAAAAAGCATTTCTACCATTATAGAGTATAGCCGTCAAAAAAGCAAGTGTGAAATTGATAAAAAGAAAAGAACACATATTAATTTCACCGCCGTAGGGGTCGATGCCCACATCGACCCGTAATCAACAAAACCAATAATTGGCAATTCATGAATTGCCCATTTAATTACAACAAAAAACGGGAGGGCGCAATGCCCTCCCCTACAATATTATAATTGTATTACTAAGAATTAGTCCTTCTTTGGCTCGTAGTACTCAACTGTACGAAGAAGATCGTTGTACTTAGCAACTGCATTTTCAGCAGCGATGCTGAAGAGCTGATCTGCCTTTTCAGGGAAACTTCTTCTGAGTGATGAGTAACGTGTTTCGCCGTTAATGAATTCAATATAATCTCCTGTAGGAGCCTTTGAATCAAGTGAGAACGGATTCTTACCCTGTTCGATAAGAGCAGGATTGTATCTGAAGAGGTTCCAGTAACCTGCTGTTACAGCCTTCTTCTGCTCTGCCTGGTTGAACGGCATCTTGATACCGTGGTTGATACAAGGAGCATAAGCAATGATAAGTGACGGACCGTTGTAAGCCTCAGCCTCTTTCATAGCCTTTAAGCACTGATTGTAATCTGCGCCCATTGCAACCTGAGCAACATATACATAACCGTAAGACATAGCAATCTTAGCAAGGTCTTTCTTCTTGGTAATCTTACCCGAAGCAGCAAACTGAGCAACTGCACCTGTAGGAGTAGCCTTTGAAGCCTGACCGCCTGTGTTTGAGTAAACCTCTGTATCAAATACGAGAACGTTTACATTCTGATTCTGAGCAAGAACATGGTCAAGACCGCCGAAGCCGATATCGTAAGCCCAACCGTCACCGCCGAAGATCCACTGGCTCTTCTTAGCAGCATAGTCCTTATCCTTTAAGAAATCTTCAGCAGCAGCCTTTTCAGCACCCTCAAGATTTGCACTTTCAAGAGCAGCGATAAGAGCCTTTGCAGGAGCATCGTTGCCGCGTGTGCTTTCAAATGTATCAAGATAAGCCTTAACCTCATCAGCAACAACAGAATCTTTAAGAGCAAGTGCATCATCAGCAAGTCTTGCACGAATCTGTGACTGAGCAAGGAACATACCCAAACCGAATTCAGCGTTATCCTCAAACAGTGAGTTAGACCAAGCAGGACCGTTGCCCTTATTGTCTACTGTGTAAGGAGTTGAAGGAGCAGAACCGCCCCAGATTGAAGAACAGCCTGTTGCGTTTGCAACATACATCTTATCACCGTAAAGTTGAGTTACGAGTTTAGCATAAGGTGTTTCGCCGCAGCCTGCGCAAGCGCCTGAGAACTCAAGATAAGGCTTGAGATACTGAGTTGAAACGATTGTATTATCAGATGCAACAGTCTTATTCGGCTCAAGTTTAACAAGAGCGTCAAATACAGGCTGCTGATCCATCTGTGAAGCGATTGGCTTCATTGTAAGTGACTTTGTAGGACAAACGTTTGCACAAGATGCACAGCCTGTGCAGTCAAGTGTTGAAACGATAAGTGCATATTTAAGACCTGAATCCTTAGGAACTTTAAGGTCAACCATCTTTGTGCCTTCAGGAGCATTTTCAGCCTGTTCTGCAGTAAGAGCAACAGGACGGATTACTGCATGCGGGCAAACCATTGAACATCTGTTACACTGAGCGCATGAGGTAGGATCCCATTCAGGAACATCAACGGCAATACCGCGCTTTTCAAATGCAGCAGAGCCCTGAGGATATACGCCGTCTGCCATATCAACGAATGTTGAAACAGGAATCTTATCACCATTCTGGTGGCCTACAGGATCAAGAATTTCCTTAACGAATTTTTCCATTTCAGGACGGTCTGTATCAACTACGAGTTCTTTCTCTTCGTCAACAGCGTCTTTCCAGCTTGCAGGAACTTCAACCTTGATAAGTTCTTTAGAACCACGGTCAATACCGTTGTGGTTAGCCTCAACAATAGCGTCACCTTTCTTTGAGAACTTAGCAGTTGCCTTAGCCTTCATAAGTTCAATAGCCTGCTCAACAGGAAGAATACCTGAAATCGTGAAGAATGCAGACTGAAGAATTGTTGATGCACGACCGCGAAGACCTACTTCTTCAGCAATCTTAATACCGTTGATGATATAGAAGTTAATATCATTTTCAGCAATGTATCTCTTCATTGATGCAGGAAGTTCCTTATCAAGTTCTTCAGGAGTCCAGATACAGTTGAGAAGGAATGTGCCGCCCGGAACAAGGTCCTGAACCATATCATACTTAGTTACGTATGAAGGGCAGTGGCAGGCAACGAAGTTTGCCTTGTTGATAAGATAAGTAGATGTAATCGGGCTGTCACCGAAACGAAGGTGAGATACTGTGATACCGCCTGATTTCTTTGAATCGTAGAAGAAATAACCCTGTGCAAACTTATCTGTGTTATCACCGATAATCTTGATGGAGTCTTTATTAGCACCTACTGTACCGTCTGAACCAAGACCCCAGAACTTACAGCTTGTTGTGCCTGCAGGTGTTGTATCAACATTTTCGCCTGCTTCAAGTGAAAGATTTGTAACATCATCAATGATACCGATTGTAAATGTTGTCTTCGGCTCTGCTGACTTCATATTATCATAGATTGAGATGATATGAGCAGGAACAGTGTCCTTAGAGCCAAGACCGTAACGACCGTTATAAACAGGAGTTGTTTCAAATGCTGAACCTTTAAGAGCAGCAACAACATCAAGGTAAAGAGGCTCACCGATTGAACCGGGTTCCTTTGTTCTGTCAATAACAGAAATCTTTTTAACTGTTGACGGAATAACGTCAAGAAGATATTTAGCAGAGAAAGGTCTGTAAAGATGAACCTTAACAAGACCAACCTTTTCGCCTTTAGCGTTAAGATAATCAATAGTTTCAGCGATTGTGTCGCAAACAGAACCCATAGCGATTATGATGTTTTCTGCATCTTCAGCACCATAGTAGTTAAACGGCTTATAGTCTGTGCCGATTCTTCTGTTTACTTCGTCCATATACTTAACTGTTGTTTCAACAGCATCGTTATAATACTTGTTGCATGCCTCTCTGTGCTGGAAGAAGATATCGGAGTTTTCTGCTGAACCGCGGAGAGTAGGATGCTCAGGATTAAGAGCGTGAGCACGGAAACGCTTAACGTCGTCCATATCCACCATTTCTTTAAGTTCTTCATAATCCCAAACTTCAATCTTCTGAATCTCGTGTGATGTACGGAAACCGTCAAAGAAGTGAAGATAAGGAACACCGCACTTGAGTGTTGAAAGATGAGCAACAGCACCAAGGTCCATAACTTCCTGCGGGTTATTTGAGCAAAGCATTGCATAGCCTGTCTGACGGCATGCATAAATATCCGAATGATCGCCGAAAATGTTGAGTGCGTGTGTAGATACACAACGTGCAGATACGTGAATTACTGATGAAAGAAGTTCACCGGCAATTTTATACATATTCGGAATCATAAGTAAAAGACCCTGAGATGCAGTGTATGTTGTGGTTAAAGCACCTGCTGAAAGTGAACCGTGAACAGCACCTGCAGCACCGCCCTCAGATTCCATTTCCTGCACTCTTACATTCTGACCGAAAATGTTTTTAGCATCATGAGATGAAAGAACATCTGTAACTTCAGCCATAACAGATGAAGGTGTGATAGGATAGATAGCAGCAACTTCTGTAAATGCGTAAGACACATGAGCAGCAGCGTTGTTACCATCCATGGTTTTCTTTTTTCTTGCCATTTGGAAATCCTCCTGAATTAATATAAATCTTTACATATTAAATTAAGTTGTAGGTATAAAACCCCATAACCTTAAACATTATATCACTGTTAATTGATAAATTCAACACAATATTTAAGATATTTTTAAATTTATATAATAAAAACGGGCGGATATTATCCGCCCCTACGGGTAATTTAATCATCTTCGCCCGTAAAATTCTCAACACCATTGAGAGGAATATCAATGCGTATATCCTCGTGATTGTTGAGTACAGTGCCTTTTGCTTTTGTTTTGTACTTTTGAAGAACAACCTCTACAGTAACTTCATCTTTATAACTCTTATCGGTTGTAACCTCTACCCTGCTGTTGCCTGCAAGATAGTCGCTTACCGTGATTTCGCTGTCCTTTTCGCCGTTAACCCAGATTTCCATAATATCGGATTTATCGCAGTTCTGCGGCAAAACAGCCGTGATTTTAATTTTTCTGTTCTTTGCGGGCTTATCTTCGGGCTTTTCCTCATCAGGCTTGTTGCTGTCAGAGTTGCCGCCATTATTTGAATTACCGCCGTTATTGCCTGAATTGCCCTGATTATCGCCGCCCTGATTGCCGCCGTTAGTTGTATTATTTGAAGTATTATTCTGTGATTTCTTTGTAGTCTGCGGAGTACCGTTCGGCTGCGTAACCACCTGCGTTACGGGCTGACCTGCCGCATCTGTAACAGTCTCGCCGTTTTCATCTGTAACTGCTTCGGTTACAGGCACATCAACATAATTATTGTCATCCTTGCTGACTGCAAAATATATTGCAACACCTGCGGCAACGATAAGTACAGCCGCAACAACGGCTATTATAATTTTTTTCTTTTTATCCATAATTTTTTACACCTTTCGTTTATTAAATTTTACGGCGGGGTGAGGGCACCCCGCCCTACAATGGATACAATAATGCATATTCGAAATGTTATTTCAAAAATTCTTCAAACGAAGCGTCAGACGGCATACGCCAATCCCCTCTCGGACTGAGTGAAACCGAGCCTACCTTTGGCGAGTCGGGTATACAACTGCGTTTGAACTGACTTATAAAAAAGCGTTTCAGGAACACAGTGAGCCACTTTGAAATTTCCTCACTGCCGTACCTGCCGTCAAATGCTTTTTCGGCAAGTTTCTGCAGTTTTTCTTTAGTAAAACCAAAACGAACAAAGTTATAAAGAAAGAAATCATGAAGTTCATAAGGACCGATATTTTCCTCAGTTTTTTGTGCTATTTTACCGTTTTCATCAGGCGGAAGAAGTTCGGGTGAAACAGGCGTATCAAGCACATCACGCAGTATCGCTGCCGTTTTTTCTTCGCTGATATCCGCAACATATTCCACAAGATACCGCACAAGCGTTTTCGGCACTGACGCATTAACACCGTACATACTCATATGGTCGCCATTATACGTGCACCAGCCCATTGCAAGTTCGCTCAAATCACCTGTACCAACAAGCAGTTTGCCATGCTTATTTGCCATATCAAAAAGAATCTGCGTGCGTTCTCTCGCCTGTGTATTTTCATAGGTAATATCCTTAATATCGGGGTCGTGCTCAATATCCTTCATATGCTGAATGCAGGCATCTTTTATGCTGATTTCCTTAATCGTAACACCGAGCGATTTCATCAGATCAACGGCGTTATGATACGTTCTGTCCGTCGTACCGAAACCGGGCATTGTAATACCTAAAATGTCACTGTTCGGTCTGCCGAGCAGTTTCATAGCCTCACAGCAAACAAGCAGTGCAAGCGTTGAATCAAGCCCGCCCGAGATGCCGACTACTGCTCCGCTTGAGCCGACATGCTGGAGCCGTTTTGCAAGCCCTGCCGACTGAATTGCAAATATTTCCTCGCACCTTTCACGCACCTGTGATTTATCACCCGGAACAAACGGGTGCGGGTCAGCAAAACGGTATTTCAAATCATTATTTTCATTATTTATAAAAGGTTCATCATTAAAATAAGAATTATCATCAGTATTCTCAAAACTCATATTTTTCTGACGCAGAGTATTAAGTTTTTCAACATCAATATCGGCAATCGTTAAAACATTTTCACGCTGAAAGCGTTTGCCCTCTGCAATAACCGCACCGTTTTCGGCAATAACCGTTGAACCGCTGAAAACAAGGTCTGTTGTGCTTTCATAAACTGATGCGCCTGCGTAAACATAGCCGCATATGCACCTTGCAGACTGATTTGCAATCAAATCACGCCTGTACTGCGCTTTAGAAACATATTCATCACTTGCAGACAGATTTACAATTATATTTGCACCGTCTGTTGCGAGTTTTGATGAAGGAGGATTGGTTACCCACAAATCCTCGCAAAGTTCAATGCCAATAGTAACGTCATCACATAATTGAATATATGAAGACATACTGCAATCAAACTTATTCCAAAATTCATCAACATTCCTGCCTGAAATAAACCAACGCTTTTCGTAGAATTCATTATAATTTGCAATATTCTGTTTGGGTGTAATCATCTGCACCTTACCGTCAAAAAGTGTATAGGCACAATTGAGCAGTTTATTTTTATAAATATAAGGCGCACCTACGATAACACATATATTTTTATCCTTTGTATATTCAGCAAGTTCAAGTAATGCTTTATCTGCGCTGTCGAGCAATGTTCTTGTAAAAAACAAATCTGCACAGGTATAGCCTGTTATTGAAAGTTCAGGCGTAACAAGCAGTCTTACATCTTCCTCAACCGCCTTATCAATCACTTTTTTAATTTCTTCTTTATTATAACTCGGGTTGGCAACTTTCAGTTTAAGCGAGGCAGACGCCACCCTGAACATTCCGTAATTCATAATACCACCATTTTTATACTACAATAATTTTATTAAGTAAATATTTCCGTATTTTAAAATTTTCTAATTAATTTTATTATATCCTATTATAAATTGTAATGCAATATTGAAAATTATGTTATATTAGGTTAAAATAAATACAAATCACTGATATGAAAAAGGAGAACTAAAAATGAATTTAGATTCTTTTATCTATGAAGCAATTTTTGAAGAAAATCCTAAATTCAAAATTTTTTATGAACTTGTATGGGAACAGTTTAAAGAAGACGGTTTCGTTGTAACAGATGAAGACAATATGGAAATCGACAGCGTTTTAAAAGCCGTTGCCCTGCAAAACATCGTTGGTGAGTTCAACTACAGAATGTATGACGAAATCAACGAAACAGGACTTGAAGATGTTACCGACTATCTTGCAAGCCTTAATATTTATGAAGATGAAATAACTGCTTACTGCGAAGCAAACAGCAGAATTTCCGTAGACCCCGATGATTTTGAAACAACAGTCAAAAACGCGCTTGACTGCACAACCGAAATCGTAGCAAACAAACTGCTTGAAAACTATTCGGCAGATGATTTATTTGATTATATTTTCACTGCAACATATGATTTTGAGCAGGATTTCACATACGATTTTGAGGATACAGATGAATTTCAGGCTTTTGTTGATGCAAACAGCGAAAGGCTTGACGAGTACAAAGAAGAGTATCCGTCATTAATGCGCTGGATTGAGGCAGGAATGATTTGTTAATTTAAAATCAATATAGAATAAAGAAAGACCGTTCATATTGAAGTGAACGGTCTTTTAATTTAATCTTTAACCAATATCAAAACTTTTCTGACCTTCGGTATTTTTGAAATTATAAGCGCCAGAATATAACTTACTGCAAAAATAATAATAAAGAAAAGTACGAGATTAACAGGTCTGTAAAAACCGTAATTAAGAATTCTGTATCTGATAAATGAAAGTACAGGCTTATGAATAAAATACATTCCAAGACTTAAAACAGAAACAGATGTTACAAATCTACCGAAAAATCTGATAATCTTATTTTCACCGTTAATTCTGCTGAATAATTCAAACAGGCACAAAGAACAGATAAGCACACCTGCATAATCATACCACAAATGATAATCATTGCCGCGCCTTAATGAATATATCAGTGTATAACCTGTAAGCACACCGGAAACCAACATTGCGGCCCACAATATCCACGCTTTGATTTTTTTAAACGCATTCTTTTTAACGAAATATCCTAAAAGAACATACGCACCGTATGCTCCGCCTGAAAAATCAGTAAAAATCTTTTTAACAAGATCAAGTTCCCAGCCGAAGGTTTTATCAAAAATGCTTATAGTTCGTATGCCGAACACTGTTAAGCACAACACGGCAAGCGGTACAGCCAGTACTTTCAAATCAATATTTTTTATAGCATTTGAAACAAAAGGAAGTGCAATATACAGCCCGATAATCATAGGCATATACCAAAAATGACCGAAATCATTATCTTTTACAAACAGCAAATCCTTAATGAAATCAAGCAAAACAAATTCCTGCCTGCCGACCGTAATCTGATAAATCTCATAAATAACGACCCAGATTTCCGTTGTTAACACAAGCGGCAAAAGGTTTCGCTTATAAAATATCTTAATTTTATCAGTATCCGAATAATCCCTGTCAAGAAGAAGATAGCCTGAAAGCATCAGGAATACAGGCACTCCAAGTCTTCCTATAACAATTGCTGCAAGCCTTACAACAGATGAAAACAACCCTAATTTCAAAATCTTTTCAGAACCCATTGAATAAGCGTATTCCGAACTGTGAACAAGAAGAACGGAACAGATTGCAAAAAATCTTGCATAGTCAAGCCATATAATTCTTTTTTTACTCATAATCAGTCCTTATTATCAAAATTGAAAATAGATGCAAGGATAATATTGTAACCCTTTTCAATTGCCTCGGGCACAAGTCTGTCATAGCTGTCTCTGCGGTTATGATAATAATCGGCAGGCGACGGATCCATTGCTGCAAGGCAGGTTGCAGTAATTCCTGCCTGTGTAAATGCGGCAGCATCCGATGAACCAAAGAATACATTTGCAAACCTAACATCATCATAGCCTGCCTCTTTTGCAGAATCAAAAACAAGTTGTGAAAATTCAGGATTGTGCCTTACAGTACCGGTCATATCCTTTGAATAAACATTAAGATAATCAAGGTCGGTCAATGTATCGCAGCAAAGAACGGCTGTTTCAACATCACCCTTTGTGTATTCGTCAAGATGTGCCTTTGCAAATGCTTTTGCACCTCGGAGTCCTGCCTCCTCACCGTCGGTAATCATAGCAACCACCTCGGTGTTTTCAAACTCAACACCTGCCATATCAAGCATACGAAGAGCACACACGGCAGAATAAGTGCCTGTCAGATTGTCATTTGCACCGGGTGAAATTGTTTTAAAATCAACAAAAAGGAAAAGAGTAATCATAAACAATGCAGTTATGATATGAAAATAATATGAATAATTAAGCATAAAATCGCCGAATTTGCCCATATCAACAAAATTGGCAATCACTGTGATAACTGCAATGATAAATGAAATTACACCGCCGCCGATAGCGCCGCCCATAAACGGACCCATCAGTTTACCTTTGCCGTAATAAATATGACGCCATTCATAAGCCGAATCAATATGACCGCTGATTACAATTCTTTTCTTAACCTCGCCCCTTGGCTTTCTTACGGCAACAAGGTTGTGACCTGTTACCTTTTTGTGAAGAGGGTCAAGGAACTGCTTATACATAAGAAATTCCATAACAGTAACAAAAAGCGAGCCTGCAACAATTACGCCTACAATACACTGTGCAATAAAAAAGTCAATAACATTAAGGAACACAAGAAGCAGGCACACAGCAACTGCAAGAATAATCAATGCAGAAACGGTTTTTGTAAAGTGCAAAAACGCTTTCGGCGCCATTTGATATTCCTCAAAATAAGTCTCATCGCAAAACTGGTCAAACTCCTTTTTAATATGCTTTTCGGCAGCAAGGCAGTTTTCATTGCCTGATTCACGCGGACCGTACTTTTTAATTACATTCGTAATTTCTTTAACAGTATATTCAACATTTTCTTTTACCACAGCCTGTGGAAAATCTTTGAATTTCATATACTTTTCTCCTTTTTTTATATTTTTTAGCATTATATCACAAAAATACATTGACAACAATACTTTTGAAATAGTAAAATTAAATTTAACAAATTAATATTATTTACATCTGCCTGTAGCACAATGGCTAATGCACTTGATTCCGATTCAAGAGATTGGGGGTTCGAGTCCCTTCAGGCAGACCATTTAAAAAAAAAAGGACGAGAAACGAAACTCTGAATTTTTCGCGCAGGTACTGCCGGGAAAATTCAGGAGAAAGGTACAGTGTACCTTTCGATAGTTGAGAGGAGAGTCCCTTCAGGCAGACCATTATCGTAAACCATTATCATTAATATAATCACACGGGTACACACTATGAAAATGAATTACAAAAATGATAATTTTAAAATTATGCAGATTGCCGATGTGCAGGAGGGAGCGAAGGTAAGCCCCGACACAATTGCACTGATAAGCAAAGCGCTTGACCTTGAAAAGCCCGATTTAGTTGTATTTTCAGGTGACCAGATATGGCAGAAATCAAGTTTTAAAGGAAATAAAGCAACTGTTGAACGTGTTTTAAGAGAAATAACAAAACCTGTTACAGACAGAGGCATTCCCTTTACAATCTGCTTCGGGAATCACGACAGGCAGGTAGGCGTTTCAAACGAAGAGCAGTTTGAAATCTACAAAAAAATCGACGGCTTTATCGGTGAAAACACACCCGAAATTGACGGCTGTGCCAACCATTATATAGAACTGAATAAAAACGGCAAAACAGAATTTCTGCTTTATCTTATCGACAGCCACACAAGCCTTACAATCGGCTACGACAATGTGCATCAGAATCAGATTGACTGGTATAAAAGTGTGCGTGACGAATACGAGCAAAAAAACGGCAGCGTTGTGCCGTCAATCGTAATTCAGCATATTCCCGTGCCTGAAGTTATGGAACTTCTGACTGAGGTTAAAAAAGGCACAAAAGATGCCGTTCAGGGCTTCAGAAACCATAAGGGCAAATGGTATATTCTTAACAAAGACAGAATCAACAGCACAGGATTTATGAAGGAATCGCCTGCCGACCCAATGGAAAACAGCGGTGAATTTGCCGCAATGACCGAAAAGGGCGATGTTCGTGGTATTTATTTCGGTCACGACCACAACAATTCCTTTAACGGCAAGGTAAACGGCGTTGATTTAGGCTACACACAAGGCGCAGGCTTTCACGTTTACGGCCCGGGTCTTGACCGAGGAGTAAGAATAATCAATCTTAAAACCGACGGCGAATATGATACATATGATTTAAGATATAAAGATATTATAGGGAACAAAGTAAGCGAAAAACTGCGCTATATGATTTTGCAGGTTATGCCCACCAATCTTTATGACGGAATTCACAGAGGCATAAAAATTGTTTCTGTTATTATTGCTGTTGCAGTTATAATTTATCTGCTGGCAAAATTTCTGTAACACAATATCAAAATAAAATGCAAAGGGGCAAATTATGGAGTCTAAAAAGTATTTAACAATGAAAGAACGCATCTGCTTTACACTCGGTGCGTTCGGCAGATCGGGAATCTACACGCTGATGTCTATGTTCACGCTTGTATTTTTCCAAAACGGTGCAGGGCTTACGCTTGAACAGGGAACCACAATTATTTTAGCAGGCAGAATTTTTGATGCCATCAATGACCCTGTAATGGGTATGATTGTAGACAGAACGAAATCAAGATGGGGCAAAATGCGGCCTTATCTTCTGTTTTCTCCTGTACCGATTGCAATAAGCACCATATTGCTGTTTTCAGCACCGTTTGAACACGGTTCAAATGCCGCTTTCATATGGGCACTTGTTACATATATTCTCTGGGGCGTTGCTTTCACCGTGCAGGATGTTCCGTTCTGGGGTCTGTCATCGGTAATCACACCGCTTGAAAGCGAAAGAACATCGTTCATCTCAACCGCAAGACTCGGCTCAACCTTCGGCGGAATACTCCCTGCCCTGCTTGTTCCGATTCTTTATCAGAGCAATATGGGCTACACAAAAGGATTTTTCGTAAGTGCGCTTATTTTTGCACTGCTCGGCTGCGGTCTTTCAAGCCTTATCTTCTTTGTATCAAAAGAAAGAGTTCCGAAAACAGACAACACTCCGTCTTTCAAAGAAACATTTGTTGTTCTCGGTAAAGACAAACTGCTTATCATTGTAATTTTTGCATCAATTTTAGGTTCAACAATGGTAACTGCAAACCAGTGTGCAGACTATATCGGCAACTACTTAATCATTCAGAATCACACCGATTTCTCACAGATTTTTGACGCCGCAGGCAATCTTTTACAAAATGTTGACGCCAAAGCAGCATATGATTTCTGGATTCCGAGAGGAACAATTGTAACAACGCTTACAGTTGCAATCGGTGTTGGAATGGTGCCGGCTATGGCAATCTTCCCGATACTGCGCAAAAAATTCAGTTTAAAGCAGATTTATATCGGCTCAGCAGTTTTCGGCCTTGTTGTTCACGCACTCTGCTATGTTATTTTTGCACAGGATATCAGCAATATCAATATGTATATTCTCTGGGTATTCCTGTTCCTGATGGGCATTCCGCTCGGTATTTACAACGTTATCACGTATGCACTTATTGCCGACTCTGTTGATTATCTTGAATGGAAAACAGGCGAAAGGCACGAAGGTGTTTGTTTCTCGTTCCAAACATTTCTTTCAAAAGTCAATGCCGCAATTGCAACATTTGTATTCGGTCAGATTTTAGGCAAAACCGATTTCCAAGCAGTTGATAAATCACTTGTTGATATTGAGGGCAGACAGATATTCTTCCAGCAGTCGCCCGAAACGCAAAAAATGCTTTTAGCGCTTGTAACAATCGTGCCTGCTGTCGGTTTCCTGCTTACAATCATTCCTATGTTCTT
Organism: Eubacterium sp.; assembly: GCA_014465955.1. Taxonomy (GTDB): domain Bacteria; phylum Bacillota; class Clostridia; order Oscillospirales; family Acutalibacteraceae; genus Eubacterium_R. Next base: position 23,083 of record JACTVT010000014.1, read on the forward strand.
CAACGATTTCACAGGCAAAACAAAAGAAAACGCCCAGAAAGAAATTGAGGCAAAACGCACAAAACAAATGGAAAAAGAATAATTACAAAAAACGCTTGACTGCTTATCAGCCAAGCGTTTTTATTTATCTGCTTAAATTATAATACTCGGTAGGCGTCATATGATAATTACGCTTAAATGCAGTAATAAAATGCGATACCGATGAAAAGCCGAGTGCTTCGCAAATATCCTGATTGCTTTTGCCCTGCACAATCATATCCTTTGCCGTTTCAAGTTTCCTTCTTGTAATATACGCACTGAGGTTTTCGCCCATTTCCTCTTTGAATATCTGTGAAAGATAATCGGGAGAAATATTGCATTTTTCGGACAGCATTGAAACAGTAAGTTTTTCATTCAGATTTTCATTTATATAACAAATGCATTTTCTTATATGGGGCGACTGTGACGGTTTTAATTTGCTTTTATTCACCATATTTGTAAGATTGTAAATTTCCTTTGCAAGCAGATTCAAAATTTTAATTCTTGAATTCATACCGTCAACAGACATAATAACTCTGTCTGAAAAATCATATGCCTCTTTTTCGTTCAGCCCGCCCTGTATAGCGTATCTTGTTGCAAGAGTAATCGTGCTTACCGCCAAATATCTGTACTGCATAACACTGTCGTTTGACAGTTTTCCCGTTACCACCAATGCACTGATATTTTTCAGTTCCTTAATCAACTTGTTGATATCGCCCTGCTGCACACAGGAAAAAATTTTAATTTCAGTCGTATAACGAGTATGCTTTTCATTTTTATCAAATGAATCTGATTGTTCAAGCGTTTTGATATTGATTAATTCACCGATATCCATATTTCCACCCCGATTTCAGTTTAATATAATCAAAAGCAAATTGCAACAAAATTAAATAGATTTAAGCAATTTCGGCAATTTGATTAATACACTGCCGATTCGCCAGAATATTTTATTAATACCGATAAATGTTGATTCATCATCATTCAGAATATTAATCAGTCCCTCTGCCATTTTTGGTGAAAAAACTCCCATACTCATCTGAACGAAATTACGAATCGGTATCTGCGTTGCCATTGCCGCAAGCATAGCACCGTCGCCGTTTTCCGCAGAGCCCATCTTTGTCATAATAAACTTAATTAATTTTGCAATTTTACCGCCCCATTTTGTATATTTCGCATCATTAATACAGCAGTAAATATCAATCTTTTTTGTTCTGTTAATTTCAGAAGAAGGCATTGATTTGCCGTAAACAGCCTCAAACTGACTGCCGGTCATATTGCGAATATCAGCAGTATAATAAGCAGGTGCGCTTTCTCTGTAATCCGGAATTTTTACAATATCAGTTGATTCAACAGTGATTGTTTTTGACAGTCTCATATCCCTGCTTGACGCGCCGATGAGTATATCAAATTCGCCTGTTTCAACCATCCAGTCATTTATATTAATATTCCAGAATGCAAACGCCCTTTTTGAAAGTTCAACAGATATTTCTTTTTCCTCCCCCGCTTTAAGAAAAACTTTTTCAAATGCACGCAGTTCTTTAACAGGTCTGAATATTGTTGATTCCTTATCGGCGACATAAATCTGTGCGATTTCAGCACCGTCAACTTTACCTGTATTTTTGATTTTGAAAGATACTGTTACAGTGTCGGCATCTTTAATTCTGTCAGATGAAAGTTTCATATCACTGTATTCAAATGTTGTATAGGAAAGACCAAAGCCAAATGGGAACAAAACATCTTTTTCAGCAGTATCATAATAACGATAGCCGATATAAACCGACTCTCGGTGCTCACTTGTTACAGGACCGCCGGGATAATTACCATAGGTAGGATTATCGCTGAATTCAAGCGGATATGTTTCTGAAAGTTTGCCTGACGGATTAATCTTCCCCATAAGTATATCAGCAACTGCACTGCCGCCGGCCTGACCGCCGAGACCTGAATTCAGAAGTGCTTTAACTTCATGAATCCACGGCATATGAATTACGGAACCGCCTGCCAGAACAACGACCGTGTTCGGATTTGCTTTGACAATTTCAGATATCAGATAATTCTGACAATTCGGCATTTCAATATTTTTCCTGTCGTACCCTTCTGCCTCAAATCCTTCGGTAAGTCCCGCAAAAATCAAAACAACGTCTGCTTTTTTCGCAGAATCAACAGCATCATTTATCATTTTATCGTCAATTTCATCTTTTGATTTATCATAACCCTGTGAATATACAACATCTGCACCAAATTTCACAAGTTCGTCATAAGCGTTATCAAGCATCGTCGGATTGATTACAGATGTGCCCGCACCCTGAAAACGGGGTGATTTGGCCATTTCACCGATAACTGCAATTTTCCGACCTTTTTTCAGCGGAAGAATACTGTCTTCATTTTTCAGAAGAACCATAGAACCTTCTGCAATTTTCTTAGCAATATTATGATGCTTATTTTTATCATATTTATAACTCTTTTTCAGTGCAGGCTTTGATTTTTCAATAAGTTCAATAACATTACCAACCGCCTTATCAAGGACTTTTTCATCAAGTGTGCCATTTTCAACAGAGGCAATAATCTTTTTTGTGTTAAGCGTTCCCGAAGACGGCATTTCAAGGTCTGTACCGCATTTAAGGCCCGTTACTCTGTCTACCGATGCGCCCCAGTCTGTAACAATCAGTCCGTCAAATCCCCATTCACTGCGAAGAACTTTTTCCTGCAGCCATTCATTCTGCGATGAATATACGCCGTTAATTTTATTATAAGAATTCATAACAGTCCACGGCTTTGCCTCTTTAACGCACATCTCAAACGCAGGCAGATACAACTCCCTTATTGCCCGTTCATCAATGATTTCGTCAATAATCATTCTGAACGCCTCCTGCGAATTGCAGGCATAATGCTTCAGTGATACACCAACACCCTTCGACTGTACACCGTTGGTGAAAGCAGTTGAACAAACACCTGCAAGATAAGGATCTTCACTGAAATACTCAAAATTTCTGCCGCATACAGGCGAACGTTTTATATTTGTACCCGGACCGAGAATGACTGAAACTTTTTCTGCCAGACATTCTTCGGCAATTGCCTCTCCCTCAAGTCTGAGCAATTCCCTGTCCCAGGAACAGGAAGAAGTTGCGGCAGGCGGAAAACAGGTTGACGGCACGGAATTGCCGAGCCCGATACCGTCGGGTCTTTTTTCCGTATTCTGCTTGCGCAAACCGTTCGGTCCGTCTGTCATCATAATTTGAGGCAATCCGAGTTCGGGTGCAGACTGCAGATACCAATAGTTGGATCCTGAAACAAATGCTGCTTTTTGCTCAAGTGTCATTTTGCTGATAATGTCTGAATATTTCATAAATATTACTCCTTTTCAATCAAATATATCCGGTAATTTGAGTGTAATATTTATTCTTTTTTTATTCAACTTTTTGCCTGTATTCACCTATGATTCGTGAAATTATCAAAGATTTGCAAAACAAAAGGAACGGCTGTACCGCCGCTCCCGAGCTGTTAATAATGTAGTCAAGCCACATTTTAGTAGGGGTCGATGCCCTCATCGACCCGTTTTTCAATTTAATCAACAACAATATCCTCACCGAGGGATTTTCGGCTGATTTCTTTTAAATCAAGACCTTTGCTGTGCGCAAGCCATAATTTGATATAACTTGAAACAAATGAGGATACGGGAAGAATGTTAAGCCCGAGTTCATCATAAATCACTGCACTCTCGTAAACCGTGTTTTTATCAAATCCGCTTAAAAAGACAGTATTTGACTTAGCAAATCTGATAAAATTCTCGTCAGCCGTGGGCAATGTGCCCGAGTGATAGGATTTCACAAGATAAATTTTATCCTCTTCATAATCAAAAGCCTCGCCGACCTTTGCATAAATCGTTTTTATACTGCAATGGCTGTTAAGACTAACCCTGCCGAATGGCTTTATTTCATCTTTAACCGCTTTATAATTTTCGTTTTTGATGAATTCACCGTTATTAATCATTCCGAAATACTGGTTTTTAACGCTGAACAAATCATCGCTGAACTCATTATGAGCAAGCAGACGTGAGCCTCGGTGAATATACAATATACCGTCACTGTTTTGGTAACTGACAAAAACTCCCCTGCCCTGACGGTTTACAATAAAATCAACTGCACCTGCAAAATTATCGGCACCGTTACTGCGCTTATCGGCAAGATTATAATTAGCCGAAACAAGAACAATGGGAATTGTATCTGTTCCGAGAGCAAACGACAAAGCACTCGCCGAGTACTGCAAAGTATCCGTTCCGTGGGCAACAATTATACCGTCATAATCCTTATCAAGATTATCAATCACACAGTTAATAAGCAAAGTTAAATTTTCACCCGTGTTATTTTCGCTGAGCGCAAAATACGGCTCTGTTTCATCAAAAATGACACCGTGTTTATTATCAAAACGGTCAATAAGCATACGCTTGCTCTGCCCGTTCGGGCTGATAACACCGTCAGCGGCAAGACTGCCTATCGTTCCGCCCGTAAAAACTATAAGTATTTTCATATAATCACCTAAGCAAGTGAGATAAATCCGAACAAGCCTAAAATGGCTTGTTTAATTAAATTATACACAAAATCATTGAAAAAACAAACAATTATTGTTATTATTAATTTTATGGATATTGAAAAAAGATTTTACGAACTTGCCGCAAGGGCAGACGAACGATGCTATGTTACCTTTTCGGATTTTCTGAATATGGAAGAGCAAAGCAAACTTAACAAGATGAAACTGAATATTCCCTATACGCTTTTCGGTGGCTATGATATGGCAGAACGCTGTATTGCAGGATTCGGATACGAAAGCAACGAGGCTGTTTTTCCGATTGCGATTGTCAAGGCCGAGCCTGCTATGCAGAAATTTGCCGACAAACTTTCACACCGTGATATTTTAGGCTCGCTGATGGGACTCGGAATCAAGCGTGAAGTTATCGGTGATATAATCATAAGCAGCAACACAGGTTATATTTTCTGCCTTGAAAGCATTGCGGAATATATTTGCAGAAATCTCGGCAAAATCAAGCACACAAGCGTAAAATGCACCGTTGCCGATAAACTGCCTGATGCGATTGGCGACAATGCAAAAGAGAAAGAAATAATCGTTGCGTCAATCCGCCTTGATACGGTGATTGCAGGCGTTTACAATTTGTCACGAAATGCGGTCAAAGAATACTTTACAAACAGAAAAATTTTTGTAAACAGCACACTTTGCGAAAACTTTTCTTATAACCTTAAAGACAGCGATATAATCTCAGTAAGAGGAAAAGGCAGATTTATTTTCATCGGCATTTTAGGCAATACAAAGAAAAACAGAAGTATAATCAAAATCAATTTGTACGAATAAATAATCTTACTATCAGTTAAACTGCGATTTGAGCGCAACAAAAAAGGAACTGTGAAATGCAGTTTTTTCAGACTGCCGATGAAGTGATCTGAATCTCACCGAAATAATATATAATATACCAAACTAAGCCGCATTTGTGTAAAAAAGATTCCCCTTTCAGGAGAAATGTCAACGCAGTTGACAAAAGGGCAGCAACACGCAAGTGTTGACGGAGGGATTGCAAAAGCCTTGCACACAGGACTTGAAAACGTTTTTATTCAGCAAACGTAGTCCACCGACAAGGGGTTTATTCCGCCATTTGATTTTACGGAAATATTGTGATAGAATGAAAATAAAATAAGATGTTAAAGGAGAATCAAATATGATTACAAACATTCCAAACATTAAATTAGGCATAATCGCTGTTTCACGCTCATGCTTTCCGAAATCACTTTCCGAAATAAGAAGGAAAGCAATCGTAAAAGCATACGGCGGTGATATTTATGAATGCCCAGTTATTGTCGAAAACGAAAATGATGCAAAATCGGCAGTGGAAGATGTTATAAAAAATGATGTCAATGCTTTAATTGTCTTTCTCGGCAACTTTGGTCCCGAAACACCTGAAACACTTATTCGTGAGTGGTTTAACGGTCCTGTGATGTATATTGCAGCGGCAGAAGGCGACGGCAATCTGATTGACGGCAGAGGCGATGCGTTCTGCGGAATGTTAAACTGCTCTTACAATTTGGGGCTTCGCGGTAAAACGGCTTACATTCCCGAATATCCTGTAGGTACAGCACAGGAACTTGCCGAAAAAATTGAGGAATATATACCGATTGCAAGAGCAATATTGGGAATTAAGAATTTAAAAATTATTACATTCGGTCCGAGACCCGATGATTTTCTTGCCTGCAATGCTCCGATTAAGGCTTTATACGATTTAGGAATTGCAGTGGAAGAAAACTCCGAACTTGATTTACTGGCGGCTTACAATAAACACAATAATGACCCGAGAATTCCTGCAAAAATCTCCGAAATGAAACAGGAACTGGGTACAGACAATAAATATGAAGGAATTCTTCCCCGACTTGCACAATATGAACTGACTCTGCTTGACTGGGCAGAAGAACACAAAGGCACAAGACAGTATGTTGCTTTTGCAAATAAATGCTGGCCTGCTTTCCAGACAGAATTCAAATTTGTTCCCTGCTATGTAAACAGCCGTCTGGCGGCAATGGGAATTCCCGTTGCCTGCGAAGTAGATGTTTACGGTGCTCTGAGCGAATACATAGGAATATGCATATCTGAAAAACCGACAACGCTTCTTGATATCAACAATACTGTTCCCAAGTCCATTTATGACAAGTCGCTTAAAGCAATCTGCGACAAACGCATTTACGAAACATTTATGGGCTTCCATTGCGGAAACACTTCGTGCTCACTTCTTAAAAATCATCATATGGGTTACCAACTTATCATGAAACGTGACCTTGAGCCAGACCTGCCTGAACCTGATATTACAAGAGGTACCGTTGAAGGAAATATCAAGCCCGGTGAAATTACATTTTACCGTTTGCAGTCAACTGCGGATACAAAACTTAAAGCATATATTGCACAAGGTGATATACTTGATGCAGACTGCGAAAGTTTCGGCTCAATCGGCATATTTGCAATTGATGAGATGGAACGTTTTTACCGCCATGTGCTCATTCAAAAACACTTCCCTCATCACGGTGCCGTGGCTTTCGGTCATTACGGAAAATCATTATTTGAAGTATTTAAATACCTTGGTATTTCTGATATTTCGTACAATCAGCCTGCATCTATTCCATATCCGACAGAAAATCCGTTTAAAAACTGATAAACAATCTTCTTTCCGTTAACACAAAATCAAAAAAGACACCTATAAATAAGGCAGAGGCGGTTCAAAACTCAAACCGCCTCTGCCTTAAATTATGTTAATTGTGATTATATTACTGCCATTCAGGATTATCATATGAAGGTATGTTAACAATAGGTCCGTAATAAACTGTTTCCAATTTATAGATTTCCTTATCTGCAGAAATGCCGCTTCCGAGTTTTTCTTCGGCATAAATTACGATAGATGCAAAACGGTCATAGGCAAATTCCATTGTAGCATATTTTGAGCCTGCAAACAAAGAGTCTTTGCCGGTTTCTGCTTTATATCTTTCAATATATTCAGGCTTTACGGCAAAAGAGAATTTGATAATCTTTCCCCTGTGTTCCATAAGGCTGTCATCTATATCAAAAATCATATCGTCAACCGTAAGATATTCAAATTCTTTAAGCATTGCATCAAGTGAATACTTATTCTTAAAACTGTCACTGTTTACATAGTCCTGCGGTGTCATTTCCGATTTTCTGTAATTAACGGCATTACCCAAATCATCAAAATCATTTTCAAAAAGGTAATTCTTGTCACCGTCACTGCCCGATGATCTGCCGCAAAGTGCTTTATATACATTTTTCTTGTTGAACTCTTCAAGCACATCAATCTTCATATTAGCAAATTCTCCGTTTTCATCACGGATAACTTCATACTTTTTATCAATTTCGGCATAAACATTGCACGTTTTCCACGAAGTATGATCAGATGCATTAACCGTTTCTTTCCAGTAATAAAGTTCCTCGCTGAGTGAATTTTCAAAAGCCGTCGGTAAAAACGATTCTAATTCTTCAACAGAATATGAATTTAAAGAACAGCCGTGAAAAGACAGAATTATTGCCAGAACGCAAAACAGACTTGAAAAACTTTTTAAATACTTTTTACTCATGGCTCTTACTCCTTAAACTATGCTTTTTACGGGAAGCCGCTTTTGCACGTTCCTCTTCTTCTGCTTTTTCGATAATTTCACAGGCTTTGTCATAATTTGCTTCTGCCCACGCCATAACCTCATTTCTGCTTTCATAACTGTGAACAAGTTTTCTTGCTTTTTCATAAGGAGAAATCGTTTTATAATAAGTATCCATTTCTTTTTCAAGTTTTTTAATAATTTCATTTTTCGCCTTATTTTCAGCCCTTGTTGTATCCGGCATTTTATATGCCTGATTCAGTTTCTCCTCATCAGGTTTTACAATTCCGTTAGGATAATGCTTTCTTACCAGTCTGCCCGATTTAAGAATTGCCCTTGCCTGTGAAATCTCATATTTTCTGAACTCACGCTCTTCTTTGGTTTTCTTAGGCAGTTGTTTGGCATCTTTTAAAACAGAGCCGTCATACTCAGTAAGACTGTTTACATCTTTTGAAATAACTCTTTTTGCCGATTCCACTTTTTTAAGCCATAAAGGAAAATCAAATTTATTGAATTCCTCCATAAAAATACCTACTTCGGCTTTTTCTGCGGCAAAAGATTTTGCTTTTTCATATTCCTTTTTTGCTGATAATTTCTGTTCACTGCCTTTTGCAGATTTTATTTGTGCTTTCAGCGCTTTAAGATCCGGTGCAGGCGTATTATGCAGTTCAAGTCCGCTTCTTACAGCCTCAACACCGTTTTTAATTATTTCTGCATTAAAACTGCCCGTTTCAAAATCTTCAAAAAGCGCTCTGTATTGCAGAACACGTATGATATTTTTATGTTTTTCTTTTGACATACTGTAAAAGAAAAACGGAATAAGATTAAGAACCGCACCGACAATAGCCAGAACACAAAGAACTGTAAACAGTGAGTTTCTTACATTCGGGTCATACAGAATATCATAGTTTGTAGTTAAACCGAAATACTCATAAACATAAGGGATAACATATCCTGTTACAAGAGTTATCGGCATTGTTATCATTCCTGCAAGGCCGAATACAAAATCCATTCTGTAGCCGCAGAGATACTGCTGATAATCCTTAACCTCCGAATGCATAACCTGATTATAAACAAGGCAGAGTGCATTAACAAGCGCATTGCAATACATAACAATAAACATTATAATCGGCGATTTAAATGTAAACATAAGTATTGTGCAGAACACAACATTGAGCAGATTATGGTATATAAGCAGTTTTCTGTTGCCGAGTTTTTTAAGAAGGAACGGTGTAATTGCCATTGCAATACCGCTGGCAGAGCCCATAACCGTATTAAGAATACCATAGGTGGTCATATCCTGAACGCCGTAAATATAAATCCACGAAAAAAATACGCCTGTTGCACTTTCAAGAAATCCGATAAGACCTGCAATCGTTCTTATCCACCAATGCTTATTTTTGAAAATCATAAAGGCGCCTTCAATAATACCTACCTTCTGTACATAAGTTGAAGACGTTACCACTCTTTCCTTACAGCCTAAAGCCGTAAAGAAATTGAAACCGAGACCGAAAATAGTTACAGGCGCAAGAACATATCTGTAAGTATTGATATTTGTATAACCGCCTGTTAAATTTGAAAGAATAGGAATAAACAAGCCTGTAAGAGTAGGTGCAAAACTGTAAATAATAGAGTTTATTGACAAAACTTTCGCACGCTCTTCGCTGTTAGGTGAAATAACCGTCTGTAATTCCGAATATGTATCTGTAAACAGAGGCTGAATCATACTTATTGTTATAGCAAATACAAATACGCAAATAAGTTTGTCATTATAAGACATCGTCTGAAACGGCAGAAAGACGAATATAACGGCAAGCACTGCCATAGGTATTCCCGAAAAAGCAATATACGGCCTGAAACGCCCCCATTTTGTTCTTGTATTATCAACAATATGTGCTCTTATAAAGAAAAAGAAAACATTTAAAACAGTCTGCACGGTAAGCATATACTGCAAATGTACAGGTCTTATTCCTATAGTAGAACCAAACAGAGTATTGCCTGCACTGAGGCCCATATTCCATATAAGCTGCATCGTAAACTGATTGCCCATACCGCCGAGAGCAAGGTTAATAAGTTCCTTATAAGAAACAAAATTGCCCTTTGCAGGATGATTCCAGTGAGATGTTACATCTTTAAATACACTGCGTACAAGTTTTACTACATTCATTCTGATTACCCCTTATTCAATCAATGCTTTTTATTCTGCTGTGCTCAGCATTAAAACACAGGCGATTTTCCGACTGCCGCCGATTTCATATTTTAAAAGATAATTTATAAGAATACATTGCATTCTCATTTATGCGTAATTTTTTGTTTTAATACAATTATATATTAAAAAACTGCTCAGTAAAAGCCAAAATACAGTACTAATAATACAAAAATCGGAAATATTGAAAACTTAAATTTAAATTTAGTAATATTATTATGATGTACAATTCCAATTTTTATATTTAAATACCGAAATTTGAATTCAATAGTTTACAGTATAACCTAATCAAAAAATTATATCAAACCGCAATAAATCCCCATTTGAATGATCAAAACTGCTGATACACTGCCGAACGCATTCTGAATATATTTTAAATTTTCCTATAAAACGATAAAACGTAAACCTGAAAAGAAAGATAAAAATAATAAGCGAATTTTGTAACTTTTTAATTAAATTTAGTATTTTATTTGTACTTGTAATAGATTATAATAAAATTATAAAATGCTGTAAAAAAATACTGCTATGGCAAATTCATCGGAACAATGCTTCTCAGCCGAAGCCGAATGAATAATATGCTGTGGGCAAATGATTCCGATTGCCTGAAAAGAATACTTAACCCCGATTACACCGCAACATCTCCTACAGTACAGCACATTGTCCTTAAATCGGGAAATTAAAAATCACTGTTTTACTATACAAGGAGAAAAAAATCATGGGTTATTCATTAAAACAAAGTGAATTTGACAAATCAAAACAGGGAACGGAATTTACATATTTTTCCGATGAAGACTGGAATAAATACACTTTTGCAAGCGAGCAGGACACAAAATGGTTTCGTGATGCAAAATACGGACTGTTTCTCCACGTGGGAATTTCGGCAATCGGTATGGTAGATATCAGCTGGACAAGGACAACACATAAACTGCCTGACCCTGCGTGGGGAAGCAAAATTTCAGATGAAGAATATGACGGCTGGTCAAAAAAACTCGCCTTTGAAAAATTCAATGCAAAGGAATGGGCAAATATTGCGAAGCAGAGCGGTTTTAAGTATGTTGTCATTATTGCCAAGCATCACGACGGTTTTCATATGTGGGACACTGCATATTCCAATTATAAAATCACAAATGCACCGTTTGGCAGAAATTATCTTAAAGAATTAATTGATGCATTCCGCTCGGCAGGACTTAAAATCGGTGTTTATTATTCAAAGCGTGACTGGACTCATCCTGATTATGAGCCTGTGCCTGTTGCAGATGCTCATACTGTAAAAGCACCGCCTTATTTTGAAATGAATGACGGAAAAAAGTGGTATTTAACCGATAAGCACAAAAAATATCAGGAATATATGTTCAATACCGTTCGTGAATTGATGACTGATTTCGGTAAAATTGACCTTTTATGGTGGGACGCAGAATACAACAGCGGTATGTTCACAAAGGAAATGTGGAATTCCGAAGAACTTGAAAAAATGGTTCGTGAACTCCAACCGCATATCATTATCAACAACCGTGCAGGATTGCCGGGAGATTATGACACTCCCGAAGGTCACACAGGTTTTTTCCAGAACACAAGAATGTGGGAAACCTGTATGCCGCTCGGTAAGGACTGGGCATATTCGCAAAGCAAAATCAAAAGTGTAAAAAAGGTACTCGCCCAACTCATTAACTGCGCAGGCGGTGACGGCAACTATCTTCTGAGTATCGGCTGCAAGCCTGACGGCAGTATTGCCGAAAACGAGGCGCAGCGAATGAAAGAAGTCGGCACTTGGCTCAGAAAATACGGTGAAAGCATTTATGCCACAAAAGGCGGCATATGGAAACCGACTAAAAAATATGCTTCCTGCTTTAAAGGAAATACCGTCTATCTGCACATATTAAAAGGATTGCCTGTAACCTATTTATCATTACCGTTGAAAAATAACACCTTAAAATCATTCGCCTGCCTAACAGGTGAAAAAGTCAGAATAAACGTTAAAAACGGCAGAGGGCATATTCTTGTTATAGGCAGAAAATTAAATACGCCTGACACAATTATTAAAATTAAACTATCAAACAAGCCAACTATGGAAAACTGACAGACTAACTAAACCATTATTTATAAAATAGGCTGATTTGCCCTTACTCTGTGTTAAAAATACTCGGAATACGAATAAAGAAAGAATAGAAATTATAAAATGAAAAGACTTATTAATAAAAACTGGTATTTTCGATACGGCGAAAAAACAGATGATTTAAACAGCATAGATAAAAACACTTTTTCCTACATAGGTTTGCCTCATACCTTTGATTTGCCGTATTACGGCGAATCAGGCTTTTATGTCGGATACGGTGTTTATAAAAAAGAATTGTATCTTGATGAAGATGATTTGAAATCGCTTATTTTTCTGGAGTTTTTAGGTGTTTTTCAGGAGACTGAAATCTATGTAAGCGGAGAGTTTGTCAAAAAGCACCGAGGCGGATATACAGGCTTTACTGCCGAAATTACCGATTTCGTTTCAGTCGGCAAAAATATTCTGACTGTGCGTGTAAATAATCTCTGGCAGAGCGCTTTGGTGCGGATTTCACCACGGAAGTATTGCAGATATTGGGAAAATGGGTATTGCGGATTTATACCGTATACCGCTTAAATCGTATTATTGCTACAAAGAAAAACTAACAGGCATAAAACCGCCTTCTTTTCCGAAGAAAGGGAAAGCACATCATTTAAAAATTGAAGCAGATAAACAAACAATCAAAACAGACGGAACTGACGATGTAAGGCTCACTGTTTCGCTTAGGGATAAAAATGATAATCTTGTTTCGGATAATATGAAAGTAAAATTAGAGGTTATCAGCGGAGAGGGCTTATTCCCTACAGGAAAAGAGTGGATTATGCAGCCCGAAAATCTTACATTCATTGACGGAATCGGTGCTATAGAAATGCGTTCCTATCACAGCGGAACAATAACGGTTTGTGCATCGGCTGATAATGTTCTGCCGTCGCAAATAGAAATTCAGGCTGTAAGCGATGACTGCGAGGCAAACGGTGAAGTGGTGCATTATCCGCAATGCCCTCCGAAAAGTTATATGAACACTTCGGGCCATACGGATTTAATCTGCGGCAGACCTATATGGGCAAGCAGTTCATTCGAAAATCATAAAAATAATTATGCCAACGATAATGACGACAACACATATTGGCAGCCTGCACCTGAAGATAAAAACACGTCACTGATTTTTGATATGGAAAATTTCTATACGCCTCAGTCCGTTCAACTTTGTCTGAGCAAGCAATATGTTCATATTAAAATTTTGGTTTCAAAGGACAAAGAGCATTGGAAAACTGTATATCATAACCGATTTATAAAAAGATTATTTATAAACAAAAACATAAAATTAAAAAAGGTACAGGGCAGATATTTAAAACTGGAATTGAGCACTGCCGATATAAAAGTTATAAATGTAAAGGCATTTAATTATGATAATTAATCTTGTACCCGATAAAAACAGAAAACTTGTTGACGCAATATTAAAAATCTGATGAATATTGCAAAAGAAATCGGAATTGATATAATATGCTGATTAAAAGAACAAAACAATTAATGCATATAACAAATCATAACCACCAATTGAACTGGTGGTTATGATTTTTATTCTATTTATTAAATATTACTGTTATTGATGTGCCTTTGCCAAATTCGCTTTTAAGTTTTATTTCGGCATTATGATAGATAGCGGCGTGCTTTACGATTGAAAGCCCAAGTCCCGTGCCGCCGATTTCTTTTGAATGACTTTTATCAACACGGTAAAAGCGTTCAAACACTCGGTTTTGCTCCGACTGCGGTATGCCGATACCCGTATCTCTGACCGTTAATTTTATATGATGACTGCTTTCGCTTAGTATAATATCAACCGTTCCGCTGTCAACATTATACTTGATTGCATTATCACAGAGATTATATATCATTTCATCAAGAATTTTTTCCGTGCCTGAAACGACTGTGCTTTCACCTATCAGATTGAGACTTATATTCCTTTTATCTGCAATCGGCTTCAGACGGTTAATTATATCAGCCGACAATTCATACAAGTCAACCTCTTCGCAATCTACACGAGCATTTTTTTCATCAAGTTCCGATATTTTAATAATATCATTTACAAGTGTGATAAGCCGCTGTGCCTCGTCGTAAATTGATGACGAAAAATCAGTCACCACAGAATCGGGTGTGCCGCCGTTTTTCATTATTTCGGCAAAGCCCGATATTGATGTAAGCGGCGTTTTCAGTTCGTGAGAAACATTTGATGTGAATTCCTGTCTCAACTGCTCACGCTTAACGCTTTCCGTAACATCAATAATAAGAACAACGGCACCGATAACATTGCCATTTTCAAAAACGGGATTTGCAATCAGGCTGTAATAATTATCATTAAGGGTCAAATTGCTTTTTTCACGCACGCCGTCAAGCGCCTTATCAATTACAAAGGTGAGTTTGTCATTATCTGCAGACAATATATCATCGGGCTTATCCCTGCTTATACCGAGAAGTTTTAAAGCAGAACGGTTATATGTCAAAAGATTTCGCTTATTGTCAACAACAATAAATCCTTCTTTCATATTTTCTGTTATAAGCCTGAATTCCTCCTGCTTGTGCTCAGCCTCTTTTATCTGCTTTTCAATCGTATGTTTTTGCTTTGATATCTTTCTGAGCAGCGGTGCCAATTCATCATATGGCTCATTATTTAACGGGTTATCAAGATCAAGTTCATTAATAGGCTTAATAATGGATTTTGAAACTTTTTGAGCCAATGCAAAGGATATTGCAACTGCAATAACAAATACAATCAATATCGGCTGAATAATACTGAACAGGATTGCGGCAACCGTATATTGCGTAGTTGATACACGCAGAATATTGCCATCTTGCATTTTCATTGCATAATAAATTGTTTTTTCTGCTAAGGTTTTTGAATAGCGTATACTTGTACCTTTGCCGTTTTTCAGAGCATCAATAACCTCCTGCCGGTCAGAATGATTTTCAAGCCCTGATTCATCTGCCGAAGTATCGGCAAGTACATCACCGTCAGGTGAAATAAGTGTGATTCGTTTGCTGCTGTTGCTGAAATTATTGATATAATCTATACCCTGATTTTCAACTGCATAAGCAATATAGTTTGCTTCACTTTCAAGTTCACTTTGCAGTTGATTTTCAAAATACTGAAACAATATGCTCATAATCAGCACGATACTTGAAATCAAAACAACCAGTGCAACTGCCACACTTGAACGGAATATTTTTTTATTCATTCGTTATCTCCTGTAAACTGATAACCGATATTCTTAACTGTTTTTATATATGAACCTGCGTCTTTCAGTTTTACTCTGAGTTTTCTTATATGAACATCAAGAGTACGTGATTCATCATAGTATTCGCCCCACACCGTTTGCAGAAGTTCATCTCTTGATACCACTTTGCCGTCAGCCTCTAAAAGCACGGATAACAGTTTATATTCTTTATACGAAAGTTCAATATTTTCATTTGAAACCTTAATAATATGTTTATCAAAATCAACATATAATTTGCCGATTTCAAATACACTGTTTTTAATTTTAGTCTTTTCATAACGCCGGAGAACGGCACGTACTCTTGAAACAAATTCAACCATTCCGAAAGGCTTTGCGATATAATCATCCGCACCAAGGTCAAGACCTGTTGCTTTGTCGAATTCGCTGTTTTTTGCCGTTATCATAATAACGGGAATATCCTTATATTTTATGCTGCTCTGTAATTTTTTCAAAACAGACAGTCCGTCCTCTTCAGGCAGCATAATATCAAGAAGAACAAGCCGAGGTATTTCATCATTCATTCTTTTCCAGAACGATGACGGTTTATCAAAGCCCTCAATATCATAACCCTCTTTATTCAAAGCATAACAAACAAGTTTGCGGATATTATCATCATCTTCAAGAAAAAATATCATCTTAAACACCTCTGTTTCTTTATTATAAAACCAAGACAAGGATTAATCAACCAAATCTTCCGCTGATGTAATCCTTTGTCCGCTTATCTTCGGAATTATGAAACATTTTTTCGGTTTCGCCGTATTCCACCATTTCACCGAGCAGAAAAAAGGCTGTTTTGTCTGCAATCCTCATTGCCTGCTGCATATTATGTGTAACAATGATTATTGTATACTCTTTTTTTAATTCAAGTGCCAAATCTTCAATTTTGGAGGTTGAAATCGGGTCAAGTGCTGAAGTCGGCTCGTCCATGAGGAGAATTTTCGGCTCAACAGCAAGCGCCCTTGCAATACAAAGCCTTTGCTGCTGACCGCCGCTCATACCGAGTGCACTTTTCTTTAATCTGTCTTTACATTCATCCCATATTGCTGCCTGTTTTAATGAGCGCTCAACGATTTCATCCAGTTTAAATTTTGACCTGATACCGTGTATTCTCGGTCCGTAAGCAATGTTATCGTAAATACTCATAGGAAACGGATTCGGCTTCTGAAACACCATACCTACATTTTTTCTTAAAATATTTATATCTGTATTTTTGTAGATATCTGTATGATTTATGCAAATACTGCCTTCAATTTTACAACCGTCCACCAAATCATTCATACGGTTCAGTGTTTTCAGAAAAGTTGATTTGCCGCATCCTGACGGTCCGATAAGTGCAGTAATCTCTCTTTCTGGAATTTCAATATTAATATTTTTTAAAGCCTGATTTTCACCATACCACAAATTCAGATTTTCGGTTTTAATAATATCTTTCATCATTTTTCTCCTATATCCATTAATCCATAATATTACTGCTGATACATATTTTTTCTTTAAAAACAGCTTTTACACCGCCGCAGTCTGCAGTACAGTAGATTTTAGATTTTGAAATATGATTAAGTTTAAAGCGCACATCAGGATATACTCTTGAACTGCTGTTGCAGATTATTGCATATTCAGGCTTTAACTTTTTTACAAAACCAAATGATGTAGAACCGATATAACCGTGATGACCGACTTTAAGCAAATCCACCTTGCCGACCTTATCGGCAATTAATTTTTCACCGCCGTTTTTGTAATTCATATCACCTGTCAAAAGTGCTTTCAGTCCATTTAATTCAACAAGTGTTACAACACTGTTTACATTTTCTCCAAACTTCAGTTTTGACTTTTTGTAACTGCCGTTAAAAAAGGTTATATCAAATTCTCCAAGTTTCATTTTAAGATTATCAAAATCTTCAACAATCGTAACATTATTTTTATCAAGTGCATTTTTCATTTGCATATACACTTCTTTATTATCCCAGCGTTTACGCTCCATTATAAAAATATTTTCCTCATGATACGGTTTCAAAAATGCCTTTTTTACAATGATATTCGGATGATTTATAACAGTATCAAAACCGCCTATATGATCTGAATGGCAGTGTGTGCCCAAAATAAAGTCAAGCGTAACCAAACCATTTCCATCAGTACAATTTTTCAGCAGGTAATCGCAAACCTCTTTTTCATAACCCTTAAGCTTAAGATGCGGCTTATCAGCAGGATAATCCGTATCCTCTGCTGCATCAATCATTGCAAAATGACCATTGCTCTCAAGAATAATACAATCTGAATTACCTGTATTTAAAAAATGAATTGAGCTGTTCATAATTCCTTCTCCATATAGCACATTATATTTTCATCGTTAGAACATATTATTTTATTTGCCATCGCCTTGATTTCATCACAGGCATTTGAAACGGCGTAACATTTTTTTGCAGCTTTAAAAGCTGTAATATCATTTTTACTGTCACCTATAACAATTACGTCTGCAAGGTTATAACCTGCAGCACGGCAAAGCCTCAGCAAGCCTGTACCTTTATTAATGCCTTTGTTCATGATTTCAAGATTATTGCTCATAGATGAGGTGATTTCAATAGAATCAAATTCATCGTAAATTCTGTTACAGCACTCCTCACGCTCATCATTATTTCTGAAAAAAACATCAAACATTTCTATATTGTACAAATCAGAATCCATAATTTCTGACAGATTGCTGATCGCTTTCCTGCTCTTATACATTTCGGGAATAAAATCCCTGTCGATTTTATAATATTCAAAATACTTTTCAGAAAATTTTTCTTTATCAACAAACGGTGTTTTATTTGAATAAAGTTCAATAAATGTTTCATACGAATTTAAAATATCAAAAATTCGCCTTGCCGTACTTTTTTCAATTGTATTATAATAAAATGTTTCCTTATTGGAATTGTCAATTCCTGCTCCGTTAGAATATACAAAATAATCTATATATCCGCAACTGCGAAGCTCAGCAGGTATTTCATAAAAAGTTCTGCCTGTAAGAACAGCAATTTTTATCCCTTTTTCATTAAGCCGCTTTATCGCATCTAAATTTTCTTTGCTAATATTTGTATCACTGCCAAGCAGTGTGCCGTCAAGATCTGATGCGATTACAATCTGATGCTTAGCTTTTTTCTTTATCTGAATAATATACCGCTCAACAGGATATGTCCATATAGTAGGAATATTTATTATAATAAATTTCGAAATTATTTCAGTAACAGGGTTTGTAAGTCCCTTTGCTGTAATAACAGAGCCGAATATACCGCCAATCCATGAGCTGACCAATATATTGAATACCGATAAGGCAAAATAAAGAACAGAACTGTAAACCGGATTAATATCAGAATGAAAGGTTATTTTCCTGTTTATTAGATATGCTGCAATATAGCCAATCGATGTGGATATAAAATATGCAAACAAATAGCCCTTATATTTTATACCCAGTAATGAGAGTATTGCGTTATCAGGCAGTGGCTCTGCATTCAGCGGTGCGAACACAAAATAAAGCAATATCAGATATGAAATAATATCCAGTGCTGAGGTTATGATAACTGTAATGTTGAACTTAATAAATTTCCACAGTTCGGGATGTTTTTCTGTAAAGTTTTTATTCATTAGCAGATTTCTTCTTTCTGTGAATTAAAAAACGATTCAATGGATATGTCCATATTGTGGGTACAGTCATGACAACAACCTTTGTTATCATTTCTACGATTACACTGTTCCAGCCGTTATTTGTTACCCAAGTACCGAGAAATGCACCGAACCATGTATTGAACATAATAGTTAAAAATACCATTAAAGCATAAATGATAGTTGAAAAAACAGGATTGGCATCTGCTTTGAAGGTCAGTTTTCTGTTCATTATATAGGCAGCAGCATATCCGATGATTGCGGATATTGCATAAGAATACATATAACCCTTATATTCAATGCCTAAAAAAGCAAGAAATGCGTTATCCGTAACAGGCACTTCATTTAATGATTTAAACACAACATACTGCAAAAACATAAACACTGTAAGTTCAAGAACCGAAGTGCTTGCACCAGTAAAGGTGAATTTAATAAACTTCCATATTTCAGAATGCTTTTCTGTGAATTCTTTTAGTTTTTTCTTCATTTGTTTTTTTCCTCAGCATTTAAAACAAAGGCAGACACAAATACAGTCAACAGTATAATTCCCGAAAGCATACATAAAATATATCCGCCAAATCCGAGCATAGATAACCTTCCAAAGTTATTATTAACCATTATAAATCCGATAATAAATGTAATTGCAGATACAGCCACACCAATATAAAACTTTTTTACTGTCATAAACTTTACTTTTCCTTTCGCCGTCTTAGCGCTTTGCCTGCAAGTTTTGCAGATAAATTTATGATAAATGTGAGCACCATAAGAATAACTGCTATTGCAAATGCAACATCAAATTCGCCGCGCTCCTTTGCATACATATAAAGTGCCACCGTAAGTGTTGAGCCTGCTTTTTCGGGAAGAAAACTTTCAAAAATATAATAGAGATTATTTGCCATTCCTGCCGTAAACAGTAATGCTGCACTTTCACCGATTATTCTGCCTACTGATAAAATACATCCCGTAACAATCCCGTCAACCGCATTCGGAAGAACTACGGTGCGTATCATATGCCATTTCCCTGCACCGAGTGCAAGTGAGCCTTCACGATAACTGTTTGGTATTGTCTTTAGACTTTCCTGCGTTGTTCTGATAATGGTTGGCAGTGTCATAATAACGAGTGTGAGTGCGCCTGCTATCAGACTTGTTCCGAGTGAACAAAACTGAACAAATATCAGCATACCCACCAAGCCGTAAATAATTGACGGTATTCCCGACAGGGTTTCCGTCGCCAGTTCTATAATTCTGACAAGCTTTTTATTTTTTGCATATTCATTCAGATAAATTGCTGCGCCTACACCAAGCGGAAGCACAATTACAAGCGTTATAAGAATAATATATATGGTATTTAGAATATTCGGTAAAATACCGATTGTTTCGTTAATCAAACTTGGTGTTGAAGTTAAAAGCTCAACGGAAAGATTCGGTAATCCTCTGTAAAAAACATATCCGATTATTCCAATCAGCATTAAAATAATAATGCCCGCAGAAAGATATACAAGGGTATTCAGCAAAGCAATTTTGATTTTTCTTTTTTTGGATACTTTATCATTCATGCTCCTACTCCTTGTTGCTTTTTACAGTTAAATTAAGAATAATGTTGATTGCCATTATAAAAATAAATAATACCAGTGCAATAGAGAACAATGCCTGTCTTTGCAAACCTGAGGAATAAGACATTTCACTTGCAACTGCCGTTGTAAGAAAGCGTACGCTTTTGAACAAACCCGGCATATTTGCCACATTGCCTGCCACCATCATAACTGCCATTGCCTCGCCGATTGCTCTGCCGATACCAAGAACAACAGCTGTTACTATTCCGCTTTTTGCTGCAGGGAGAGTAACCTTGAAGATTGTTTCTGTTTTTGTTGCTCCAAGTGCCAGCGATGCTTCTTCATATTCCTTTGGCACGGCACGGATTGCTGTTACCGATACGGAAATGACAGACGGCAGAATCATAACTGCCAGCACAAGAATTGCTGAAAACAGATTCGCTCCGTCAGGCAGATTAAACATTTCTCTGACCAGAGGAACAATAATAATCATACCTAATAGTCCATAAACAACAGACGGTATACCGGACAGTAAATCCACTGCACTGCTGACTGCTTTTGCTGTTTTAGGCGGTGCAGTTTTTGCAATGAACACTGCGCACATTATACCTATAGGCACACCTATAACAACCGCACCGAAAGTTCCGTAAACTGAAGACATTATAAAGGGCAGTATTCCGTATGACGCAGGCGTTGCCGTAGATGCCCATTTGCTGTTGAAAAAGAAATCTGTAAAGCCAATTTCTTTTATTGCAGGCAAACCATTGATAACCAGAAATACCGTTATCAACACTACAAAGCCTATTACAAGAAAACCAAACAGGGTGAATATAAGCTTAACTGCTTTTTCAACTGCATTTACTTTAGTTTTGATGTTTTTCATTATAATACCTTATCTTTTTACAGGAACTGCTCCTGCCTTAACAATCAAATCATCAGCCTGACCTTTCACTGCAAAGTCAAAGAAAGCCTGTGCTGACTCACTTAACTTATCATCTTTCCTTGTAACAAATACAAAATTACGCTGAATTTTATATTCACCGTTCTGAATAGTTTCGGTTGTTGGTGTTATGCCTTCAACTTTAATTGCTTTTACAGTATCACCTACAGATGCAAGAGATGCATAACCGATAGCATTCGGATTTGATGAAACTGTTTGAACCACATCACCTGTTGATGTCAGTTCCTGAGAATATTTGCATAAATCCTCAGTACCTGTAATCGACTCAAATCCGTCTCGTGTTCCCGACGCAGCCTCTCTGCCGATTAAAACGATAGGTGCATCTGCTCCGCCGAGTTCGCTCCAATTCGTGATTTCACCTTTGTAAACACCTGCAATCTGCTCAATCGTTAAATCTTCAACCGTATTTTGATTGTTAACAATCACCGCTATACCGTCAATGGCAACTACTGTTTCATTAAGGGTTGCTTTTTCATCATCATTCAGATTACGGCTTGAAAGACCGATATCACATCTGCCCTCAAAAACAGCCTGAATGCCTGCTCCCGAGCCTGTCGGGTTGTATGTCACTGTTACATCTGAATTGTCAGCCATATATGACTCGCTCAGATAGCCGATTACCTTTTCCATTGATGTTGAACCGTCGGTCGACACCGTCTGCTTATTATTTTGTGTATTTATATCTGCACCTTTGCAGCCTGCAAAAATGCAGATAATTAAACATACACTTGCTAATACTCCGATAATTGTTTTTTTCATAATTTTATCCTCCATAGATTTTCTGTACTTCAGTACAATCAAAGTATACAACCACATATGTTAATTGTGAAAGCAAGTGTATGTTAACTCTATGTTAATATCAAAATAAAAAAATGAGGGGTACTGCAAAATATGCAGCACCCCATTTTTAATTTTGATGTAAAGCAATACGAAAACCTGATTACACGGTTCTATCTCACGAAAAGCATAAAGCACATCATCAAAAACACTTTTTATAATTTGACATCCGCAAATATCGGATAATGGTCAGACATTTCCGACAGTGCCTGTGGAGATACGATTGCGTACCTGTTTATCTGTGCTTCACCATTCAGGAAAATATGATCCCAAGTCGGTGCATCTGCATCACGTGCATCACCGTTTTCTTTTTCCGGAGCAACAAGTCTGGTATCCGTTAAAGTCTGGCAGAGATCTGCATAAATTTCAGGCGCATCCATAACAGGGTCAACACCTTCGCCGGGATTCATTGTATTGAAATCACCTATACAGAACACAGGCACGCCGTATTCTTCTTTTATACTGTCGGAAATCTCATTAATCTGCTTTACCTGTGTTTTCATATAGGAAAGCATAAGTTCTTCTTCATTCTCACGGATACAGTCAAAATGCGTAGAAATAACGGCAAACTGTTTGCCTGTTTCCTTACTTTCAAAAATTCCCCAAACTGCACGGCGCAGTCTTGCGTCATTTCCTTCATCGTATTTCGTTTGCCCTTTATCAATAAGATTGAGCGTTTCTGTATTATACATAAGTGCAGTCATTCTCATTAACGCGCCTGTTGAAACAGGATAAAGCATTTCATAATTACCCTTATTACGCATAAGACAGTTAAACCACTGACCGCTTACCTCCTGAACACCGATAACATCAGGCTGATATGTATTCACCGTTTCAAAAAACATTTTTGCTCTCGGACGGGCATCCGAACCGCCCCAACTTTTATAATGCACAAGCAGATTGGATGTCATAATTCTGACTTCATCATTCTGTTTGGTGCTGTCAACCTGCTGCATTCCGCTTTCAAAGCCGTCAGGCAGGTCATATTTACCGATACCGCCCTGAATGTAAGCACCCAATACAGTGCCTGAGATTCCTAAAATTACAATAGCACATAAAATAATTGCCATAATCTTCATAATCTTTTTCATCTGTATCTCCTTACCACTTATTAAAAATCATTTTATCACCGCAGAAAACAGTAATAATTCCCGAACCGATTCTGCCCTTTTAAAAACCTGAATGCATCTTTTTCAAAAGTTCAAAATGGGTTGAAGGAATTTTTCATTTATAATTATCATATCATATCTTTTAACTAACCTCAATTCAATAATACATTGTTTTTTAATTAAATCAAGTTCATATTCTGCTGTTTTATATGCTTATCCTGATATACGGAAAAAACAGCATTAACATAACTTATTCCACATTGCCAAATAAAATACTAAAAAGATTTTGCGCAAAATGAGTTTGTTTCGTATTCATTCTTAACTGAAGTTAAAAATAAAAAAGAGGCAGAGGCGGTTCAATATTTGAACCGTTCCTGTCTCAAATTTTGTAACAAACAATATACAGTTAATCTTATTGACAAATAATTTTGTACTTTAAGATTCTTGTATTTCTTTCAGAAAGATATCAAAAAATCATGTTTTAACATTATTCTTTTGTGATACCCTCTTAATTTTACCTAAAGCAAGCAATATACTTTCAAGTATTAAACTCAAACAACACGGCACGATTATAATCGATAATTTAAAAATGTATGAAACGGTTATAACTGTAATTATCACAAATAAAATCAACCATGAAATTTTACGGAAATATCTGAACTCTTTATCTGATAATGGTTTTTCAGGTGTATCAAGCGGACATAAGCAAAAAATGCTGATTGCGGAAATTACGGTTATTGTCACAAGTGCAATCTGAAAATCATAAGTCTTTGATAATCTGATTAAAACTATACACGCCAATATTGAAAGCGTTGTAGATATTTCACATCTTGTTTCGGTTGATGCATGATAACCGCCGGCATATTTTCTGATAAATTGAAATGCAATATAGAAAATAATACTTTCCAATATACATTTTAATATCAGACCGAATATACAGGTAATTACAAAAAACATTAACTGCGATAAAAGCATAAATAAACCGTAAATATACAGTTCTTTATCTTCATCATTAATTGTGCCGTTTGAAAGCAGTTTTTCAGTAAAATATACCGATAAATTATTTATCATTTATCAATTTTGCTGAATTTTTTTAAAGCAGCCGGTGCTTTTGGCTGATAAATAGTCGAACAGGTTGTGCTGTTTGCACTGTTTTTCAGCGATGCATTTACTGCCTTACTTAATAAAACTTTTGAAATCTTTTTCATTTTAATATTCTCCTTTACAGTATTTATGG
>JACTVT010000061.1 GCA_014465955.1 Eubacterium sp.
GCATATTGTTTAATTTCAATATAAAATTTGACATATGATGAAAATTATTATACAATATGAACAGAATATTTTAAATAAAGAGGTAAATTTTATGAAAAATTATAAAGCAGAAGATATAAGAAATATAGCCGTAACAGGTCATGCATCAAAAGGTAAAACTACTTTAACTGAGGCGTTGCTTTCAGCAGCGGGCGCAACAGAGCGTTTGGGTAAGGTGCAGGACGGCACTGCCGTAACCGATTTTGATGCCGAAGAAAAGAAACGCAAAATTTCAATTTCCTGTGCTGTGGCGCCTTGTGAACATAAAAATACGAAGATTAATATTATTGATACTCCCGGTTTGTTTGATTTTGCCGAGGGTGCTGCAGAGGGTCTGCGTGCGGCTGAGACTGCACTTATTGTAGTTTCTGCACGTTCAGGTCTTGCAGTCGGCGCTGAAAAAGCATTCAAAAACGCAGGCTCGAGAGGAATGTCACGCATTTTTGTTACTACAAAAATGGATGATGACAGGGCAGATTTCTATAAAGCATTTAATGGCATAGTTGCAAAATTCGGCACAATGGTCTGCCCGATTGTTGTGCCCGTAATTACAAACGGCAAAGTGGTTTCTTACTATAATATGATAGACGATAAGGCTTATGCCTATAATGGTATGACCGCCACTGAAACGGCTTTTGCGCCTGATGATGAGGCTCGTTTTGAAGCTATTAAAGAAGTATTCTGTGAAGCAGTTGCAGGCACTGACGAAGATATTATGGAAAAATATTTCGGCGGCGAAGAACTTACAAAGGAAGACAAAATCAAGGGTGTAAAAATCGGTCTTGCAGATGGTTCTATTATCCCTGTTTTTGCACTTTCGGGTGCATCAGGTGCAGGCTGTAATCTGCTTCTTGATTTTATTGCAGATTGCTGTCCTGCTCCGAAAGGTGAATATGCAATCGCAGATGATGAGCCTGTTGAACTTTTGCCTGACGAAAATGCAGATTTGACTGCCGTTTGTTTTAAAACGGTTGCAGACCCGTTTATTGGCAAACTTTCATTTTTCAAAGTTCTGAGCGGTAAAATCAAAGCGGGCACAGAAGTTTATAATGCCAATACAGGCAAAACCGATAAAGTCGGCAAAATTGTTACTATGTTCGGCGCAAAGCAGATTGAAGCAAGTGAAATTTATGCCGGCGATATCGGCGCAGCAGTTAAACTTTCGGGCTTTAATACGGGCGATACAATGTGCTCGGTCGGTAAAAATGTAAAGGCAGACGGTGTTTCAAATCCCGTTCCGACTTACGCAATGGCGGTAAAAGCAGTCAAAAAAGGCGATGAGGAAAAAATTGCCAACGGTCTTTCAAGACTTTGTGAAGAAGACCCGAGCCTTGAATTTAAAGTAAATAATGAAACACATCAGCAGATTATAAAAGGTCTCGGCGAACAGCAGATTGATGTTGCAGTGTCAAAACTTAAAGCAAAATTCGGTGTAGAAGTTAATCTTACCGAGCCTAAAATTGCTTACAGAGAAACGATTACAAAAAAAGTTTCCGCACAGGGCAGACATAAAAAACAGAGCGGCGGTCACGGTCAGTTCGGCGATGTATTTATTGAATTTGAACCGTATGACTGCGAAAAACTTGAATTTGCCGAAAGAGTAGTCGGCGGTGCAGTGCCTAAGAATTTCTTCCCTGCGGTTGAAAAGGGTCTTAACGATTGTATGGAAAAAGGCGTTCTTGCAGGCTATCCTATGGTTGGCATTAAGGCTACGCTTTATGATGGTTCCTATCACCCTGTTGATTCAAGTGAAATGAGCTTTAAAATGGCGGCTTCAATCGCCTTTAAAGAAGGCGTTTCAAACGCAAATCCTATAATCCTTGAGCCTGTTTCAACTCTTAAAGCAGTTTGCAATGATGATGTTATGGGCGATGTTATCGGTGATATTAATAAGAGAAGAGGCCGTGTTCTCGGTATGACTCCGATTGGCGACGGTATGCAGGAAATTCTTGCAGAGGTTCCTGATGCCGAAATGGTAACATTTTCAACCGCTATGAGGCAGATTACACAGGGCAGAGGCTCGTTTACAACCGAGTTTGCAAGGTATGACAGATGCCCCGAGCACATTGCACAGAAAATAATTGCAGAAAAAGCAAATGTTTAAATACTTGTAATGTTTTGCTGATAATCGTATAATATAAGGGAGGGTGTACTGCTCTCCCTTAACTGAATTTTTGGAAATGTTTAATACTATCATGGTAGGGTGCTGCGTCCTCGACGCACCGTTATAAATAAAGGAGCACATATGACTGATTTTTTCAAGGAATTAAAAAAATATTCAATAATTACAATAATAGTAACCGCAGTTCTCGGCGTTCTGTTGATTGCAAAGCCGGATCAGATGATTGCTTATACATCGCTTATTATCGGCTCGGGCATAATTTTAAGCGGTGCAGTTTCGCTGATAAATTATTTTGTTAAGAAAACATCAAAACTGCCCCTTGTTATGGGCATTATTGCTCTTATCGCAGGCGTTATTATATGCTGTGCTTATCGTCAGATTGTTTCCGTTATGATATTTTTTATGGGTATTATATTGCTTGTCGGCGGAGTGACCGATTTGGTAAACTCAATAGATGTTGCAAGACGCCATTACCATTCGTGGATTTTTACGGTTGTATTGTCTATCGCATCAATCGTTCTCGGCATTCTGTCAATCGTAAATCCTTTTGATACGCAGTCAAAAATCGTTCAGTTAATCGGCGGCGGATTTATTGTTTTTGCAGTTCTTGAATTTGTAACATATATTCAGGTGCAGATTATTGCAAAAAAAGCAGCTGAAACTGAGCAGATTTTGCAGGACGGCGTAAAAGCCACCGAAGTTGATTTTGAAGAGGTTGATGACTGATATACAATTTTGGTTTCTCGTTTACGGGAAACCTTTTTTATTTAAATCTTCAAAATTTTATATTGAACTCTTATTTTTTATTTGCTACAATATAAAAAATAATCGGAGGGTCATATGAATTTTAAAAATAAATATAAAAGCTGGCTTGTTTTTGCAGATGAGGACACAAAAGCGGAGCTTTTATCCATAAAAGACGATGAAAAAGAAATTGAAGACCGATTTTATAAAGACCTTGCTTTCGGCACAGGCGGTTTGCGCGGTGTTATGGGTGCAGGCTCAAACCGTATGAATAAATACACGGTCGGCAAAGCAACCTTCGGTCTTGCAAATTACCTTAAATCAAAATACAGCGGCGAAATCAAAATCGCTCTTGCTTATGACAGCAGAAATAATTCACGGTATTTTGCCGAGGTTTCGGCAGGCATTTTTGCAAACTGCGGCTTTAAAGTTTATCTTTATGATACGCTTGTGCCTGTTCCCGTTTTGTCCTTTACTACGGCGTATCTCGGCTGCACTGCAGGCGTTATGATTACTGCTTCACATAACCCTAAGGAATATAACGGCTACAAGGTTTATGATAACCGTGGCTGTCAGTTCTGCACCGAAGATGCTAAAAATGCTATCGAATATATTAATAAAATTGACGATTTCACATCTATTCCTTTCGGTGATGCCGATAATGAAAATGTAATTATGATTGGCAAAGATACTCTTTCAGCCTATCTTTCCACAGTTAAAAAGCAGAGCCTTTATGAAGAAAAATCGGATTTGAAAATTGTTTATACACCGCTTCACGGCACAGGCAATATTCCCGTAAGGCGTATGCTTGAGGGTATGAATGTTACTCTTGTTAAGGAGCAGGAATTGCCCGACGGTAATTTCTCAACAGTCAGAAGTCCTAACCCCGAGGAAAAAGACGCACTGCTTATTGCAATTGAAAAAGCAAAGGAAATCGGCGCTGATTTGGTGCTCGGCACTGACCCGGACTGTGACCGTGTGGGTATTGCAGTACGAAATGAAAACGGTGAGTACGTTCTCTTTACGGGCAATCAAACGGGCGCACTGCTTGTTAAATTTGTGCTTGATATGAAAAAATCAACGCTTAATAAAAAATCAACGCTTGTGAAAACGATTGTTACGTCAGAACTCGGTGCCGATATCGGCAGAAAGTACGGACTTTCCGTTGAAGAAACACTCACGGGATTTAAATATATCGGCGATAAAATCAATAAGTATGAGGACAGCGGCGACAAAGAATTTGTTATCGGTTATGAGGAATCATACGGCTATCTTGTCGGCACTCATGCAAGAGATAAGGACGCCGTTGTTTCATCAATGCTTATTTGTCAGATGGCTGCTTGGTATAAATCACAGGGCAAAACGCTTATTGACGGTTTGAATGAGATTTATGATGAATACGGTTATTTTCTTGATTCGCTCGATTCCTTTGTTTTAAAAGGCAAAGACGGTGCTGAAAAAATTCAGAGCCTTATGACATATTTCCGTGAAAAGGGAACTGATCTTTTTGACGGCATTAAAGAAATTATAGATTATTCGGCAGGCGTTGCCGATTTGCCTAAAGAAAATGTGCTTAAATTTATATGGTTTGACGGTTCCTGGATGGCAGTTCGTCCGAGCGGTACAGAGCCTAAAATCAAGGTCTATTACAGTATTAAAGACAGCAGCCGTGAAAATGCCCAAAACCGTCTTGACTCAATAAAAACGACCATTAACAATATTATAAAATAAATCGTATGGGCGGATAGTATCTGCCCGCTGAGTGCAGTTGCTTTTGGAGGGCAATAATGAATAAAGTTAAAAGTTATGTTGAAAATATTCTACAGCCGAAAATACAGGGCGATGGCGGCTGGATTGAATTTGTTTCTCTTGAAAATGATGTTTTAACCGTAATTTTCAGAGGTGAATGTTCAAAGTGCCTTATTCTTCACCGCTGTGTTCAATGGATTGAAAGCGAAATAAAAAGAGATTTAAATGAGAACGTTAAGGTGAATGCTATCCGCAGAAAACCTTATTTTCAGGATGTGTAAGGGGAGAATGAACGATGGCACATATTAAAGTTGTAAGGCGTTCAATGCGCCCTGAGGAATGGACTGATTTGCGTTTCGGCTGGCTGAAAAGGCATATTTACAGTGAAAAGTGGGAAATCAAAAATCTTGAAATCCGTGATGCACGCCAGATTTCAGAAATGGAATTTGAATATTACAGTGAGGATTACAGACCGCTTAGTAAAGGCGATATGTACTTCACTCCCGACGGCACGGCGTTTATAAAAGCCGATGTCGATATTCCTGCACACCTTCAAGGCAAAGAATTATGGTTTTCGCTTAAAACCGCTGCCGAAATCTGTGTGAAAGTGAACGGCAAATATGTCGGCGGAGTAGACCCGAACCGAGAGAGAATGCTCCTTTCTCCTTATGTTGACGATAAAAAAACGCTTCATTTTGAAATGATGGGTTATAACCGCTCAAAGCCTGATGATGAGCGTAATCCCGAAAGCCTTTCCGTGCGTGGCTGCCGTCAGATTTTTGAGGGCGCATATATATGCACGGTCAATCACGCAGTGCAGGATTTGATATGGGATTTTGAACTCCTGCTTGATATTGCAAAAAGTGATTTGTTTAATGAGGATTACAGAAATTTCCTTAATAAAGAACTCAACAACGCAATGAATTTCATTAATTTTGACAGTGATGAACTCACAGGCGTTGACGAAGCAAAGAAATATATTGATGAAGTTGTGTATGCAAACGATAATTATAAGGGCAGCGGCGATGTTGCCTTGATTGCACATTCACATCTTGATATTGCTTATTATTGGCGCAGAATTCACGCTGTTCAGAAGAATTTAAGAACAGTGCTTATTCAACTTCGTTTAATGGATAAATACCCTGATTTTAAGTATACGCACACCCAGCCGTATGTTTATGAAACGCTTGAAAAATATTATCCCGATGTTTTTGAAGAACTGAAAGAAAAAGTTGCAAACGGTCAGTTTGAGCCTGTCGGTGCAATGTATGTCGAGCCTGACTGCAATATCCCTAATGCCGAAAGCCTTATCCGTCAGTGCCTTTACGGTCAGCAGACCTATAAAAGAATGTTTGGTAAAACCGTTAATAACGCGTGGCTGCCCGATGTTTTCGGCAATAGTTGGATATTACCGCAGATTCTCAAAAAAAGCGGCGTTGATTATTTTGTTTCCAATAAAATGTCAACATGGAATGATACAAACCGTTTTCCGCACAATAACTTTATTTGGCGCGGTATTGACGGCACAGATGTTCTTGCCTGCGTTCCGCCTACTCACTTTATAACGTGGAATATGCCGAGCCAGATTCAGGAAAACTGGGAGGCTTATATTGACAAGGATTGCGGCGGTCAGACTATGAATATGTTCGGCTATGGCGACGGCGGTTCGGGCTGCACCGAGGAAATGCTTGAAATGATGAATCGTTTTGATAAATTGTCAATTATGCCGAAATGCACACATATAGGCGGCGCAGAATTCCTTGAAAAGAATTTAAAGAATAATGATAATCTTGATGTGTGGGACGGTGAACTCTATCTTGAAATGCACCGAGGCACATTTACTACAAAAAGCAATTTAAAGCGTGCCAACAGGCGTCTTGAAAATAAATTCAGAACGGCTGAAATGCTTTCTGTTTTAAGAAATGAAAATATTACTGATGAAATAACTGAACTTTATAAACGTTTTCTTATTAATCAGTTCCACGATATTCTGCCTGGTTCACATATTAATCCGGTTTATGAAGACGCTATATCTGATTATGAGCAGATTGAAAGCAGGCTTGATGAAATTATCGGCACAGGCTCAAAATATTTCAATACGCTCAATTTTACAAGAGATGCACTTACTTTTGTGCCGAATAAAAACGGCACATCAACAAGATATTTTGAAAAGGGCAACTGGGTTATTCCTAATATTCCTGCACTCTCATCTGCAAATATCCGCAAATCAAATTTTGACGGTGAATGGATTGAAATCGGCGACACTGTTGAAACTCCGTATTATTCAGTCAGGTTTAATGATGACGGCTCAATCGTATCTCTTTACGATAAAAAACTTGAACGTGAATGGGCAGACGGCGATTTCAATAAACTTAAAATTTATACCGACTGCCCCGGTAATTATGACGCATGGGATATTCTGCCGAATTATAAAGATAAGCAGATTGATATAGAGGTTGCCGAGCCTTTGTCACTGCTCGAAAAAGACGGCGAATGTGCGTCATTTGTAACAACGCTTAAAACAGAAAAATCCACGTGGACAATGATTATAAGACTGTTCAGAAGAAGCAGAGGCATTGAAGTTGAAAATGTTGTTGACTGGCACGAAAAGCATAGGCTTGCTAAGGCGGAGTTTTCCTGCAATGTTTTGACAAGAAAAGCACTGTGCGATACTTCGGCAGGTTTTATTGAGCGTGAAACGCATAAAAACACCACCTGGCAGCAGGCTCGTTTTGAAACCTGCCACCATAAGTGGTGCGACCTTGCAGAAACCGACGGCGGCGTTGCAATTATCAATGACGGCAAATACGGCGTTGGCTTTGATGAAAACACAATGAGCCTGTCACTCCTTCGTGCAACAATCCGCCCCGATGTTGAGTCTGATATGGGCAATCATAATTTCTGCTATATGATTTTGCCGCACGCAAAAAGTGCCGTTGATGCAGGCATTAACAATATTGCACATCAGTATAACACTCCGCTTGTAAAAGCAGATGTTCAGTATAACGGCAGTGATTTTGCACCGCTTTATATGCAGGCAATGAAATTCTCCGAAAACGGTAAGAAGATAGTTCTAAGGCTTTCCGAGCAGGACGGCAAGCGTGGCAGAATTCGCCTTGATAAAAAGGCTAAACTGCTAAATATGCTTGAAGATACTGAGGGCGAAACAGATGTTATTGAGTATAAGCCTTTTGAGATTATTACAATAGGGATTGAAATATAATGACACAATTGCAAATTATAATTTTAATAACGGTCATCATTTTGCTCGGCACGGTGATTTTGCCTTTAATCAACAGAAGTCAGTTTAAAAAACTGCCTGTTGACCAGCAGGTGCTCACCATTATGAAACAGGCTAAAAAACTCGTTTTCTTTAAAAATGTTTCAAACGGCAGAACAGGCAATCTTTTCTATGTTAAAAATAAAAGAAAAATTCTTGTTTACCCGTGGGCGCTTGACAGTGACGGCAGGATGATAATTTTAAAGGAAAATCCTTTTGATAACTGGAATTATCCCGAGGAAAAAGAACCGCTCACTGATGACGAAATTAAACAGGCGAGGGAAGAACTGATTAGGTATTCAGATAAATCCCTCGTAAAAATCCTTTTTAATGACCCATTTGAACAGGACAAAGCAAAGCCCGAACCATAAAACCGAAAACGGCAGGCATATCTGCCCGAGCAGATTCATCGGCATATTACTGTAATCCCATACACTCATATGGTATCCGATATTGAAAATCATGCCGAAAATCAGTTCAACCGTAGTTATAATCAATGCACCCAAAAGGCACTTCGTTATAAGATGTGCCTTTTGCATTTCGCCCGCTATCAGTATGCACAGAAGAAAAATAATTCCTCCTGCAAAAAACATACTGTAATGTGTTCTCCCGCGCCATATAATTTCAAGCGTGCAGTAAGCAAAACCGCCTGCAATGAATAAATATAAATAGTAAAAAAATCTTTTCATATTTGTATTATTTCATTTTGTGTGGTAAAATATCCGAAGAAGCAGGTGACTATATGAATTTACCTAAAAACGGAAAATCAGTTCTGGATTTATTAAATAAAAACGGCTTTGAGGCTTATGCCGTCGGCGGCTTTGTGCGTGATATGCTTATGGGCAAAACGCCGGGCGATTTTGATATTACAACCTCGGCTCTGCCTGATGAAACCGAAAATATTTTAAGGCAGAATAATATAAAATATATTGAAACGGGTCTTAAGCACGGCACAATTACCGCAGTTTTTGACGGCGAACCTATTGAAATTACCACCTTTCGTGCAGACGGCGAGTATAAAGACAACCGCCGCCCCGAAACAGTAAGTTTTGTAAGGGATATTAAAGAGGATTTGTCACGCCGTGATTTTACCGTTAATGCAATGGCATATAATGAGAAAAACGGCGTTGTGGATTTGTTCGGCGCTCAGCAGGATATAGAAGATAAAATAATACGCTGTGTAGGTGACGCTGATACAAGATTTAAGGAGGATGCACTGCGTATTATGCGTGCCCTGCGTTTTTCAGCCGTGCTCGGATTTACCATTGAAGAAAATACAAAAAAAGCAATTCTGAATAATAAAGAATTGCTTTTGAATGTTGCCTCAGAACGTATTTTTACGGAACTTTATAAAATGCTGAAAGGCGAAAATATTTATAATGTGCTCAATGAATATCAGCAGGTTATTGCAGTAATCATTCCAGAACTGGTGCCTGCAATGCACTGTGAGCAGAATAACCCGTGGCATATTTATAACGTTTATCAGCATATTATTCACGCGGTTGAAAGTGCTCCGCCAGACAGTGATTTGAGGCTTGTTATGCTTCTTCATGATATAGGCAAGCCAGCCGTTAAAACTACAGACAGCAGCGGCAAAGACCATTTTAAATTCCACGCAAAAAAAAGTGCGGAAATTGCCGAAAAAGTTCTCAGGCGTTTTCACGCAAGCAATAAGATAATAAATAAAGTAACTCAACTTGTATTTTATCATCAGTCTGTTGAAAATGTTGATGATATACGTGTTAAACGCTGGCTTGCAAAAATCGGCGCTGAGCAAACAGAAAATCTTTTTAAAGTCCGTATGGCAGACCTTCTTGCCCATAATCCCGAAAAAATTGATTATGAGTATCATAAACTTGAAGAACTGCTTGAAGAACTGAATAAGATTGTTGAGGCAGATGAAGCATTTTCAGTCAAAGATCTTGCAGTTCACGGCAACGACCTGATAGCACTCGGCTTTAAAGGCAAAGAAATCGGTGAAAAACTTAATGAAATTTTAATGCTTGTTATAGATGATAAATTAAAAAATGATAAGCAGGCAATACTGTCATATTTAACTGATTAAATAGGATTTTCATGTTCTCACATAATGTAAAAAATCACCACGGCTGTGGTGATTTTTTTATACAAAACTATGTTCAATTGTTACTACAAGCATAATATCGGGGCATACGGCTTTTGTCTGTTCTCTCAATTCTTTTAAAATTGTTTTGCCGTCTTTGTTGTATCCGTGCGGAATAACGAGATCAAAAATAAAGTTTGTATGGCTTTCACCCTCAACAACTCTGAAATCGTGAAAAGTAAAACTGCTGTCATACGTGTTTATAATTTTTGCCATAATTTCTTTGTAATTGTTGATTTTGTCATCGTCAACAACAACAGGGTCCATGTGAATACAAATCATAATATTCAGTTTTTTGCTGATTCTTTTTTCAACATTGTCTATAATATCATGCAGTTTTAATACATCCACATTGCTCGGTACTTCAGCGTGGGCAGATGCGATAATTCTGCCCGGTCCGTAATCGTGAACAATCAGGTCGTGTACACCTACAATACAGTCTTCTTCAAGCATAATATTTTCAATGTTTTTTACAAGTTCAGGGTCGGGCGCTTTTCCGAGCAGGTTGCCGATAATATCTTTTATTATTTCAATTCCCGAAATCAGAACAAATACGGCAACTGCAACACCTATAATGCCGTCGGCAATTTTAAATTTTGTAAGCGATGAAATCAGAAGTGCAATTATTGTTGCAAATGTTGCAAGGCAGTCATTCAGACTGTCCTGTGCTACGGCTTTCAGATTGATGTTGTCGCTGATTTTGAAAAGCGAACGGTTAAACATTGCCATGCCGAATTTAACGCAGATTGCAAGAGCAAGAATGATAATATACCAAATACTAAACTGAATCTCTTCGGGGTGTATAATTTTCTGAATGGAACTTTTACCGAGTTCCACGCCCATAAATAAAATGAAAAATGCTACAATGAGTGCCGAAATATATTCAAATCTGCCGTGGCCGAACGGGTGCTCCTTATCAACAGGTTTGTTTGAAAGTTTTGCACCTACAATCGTAACTATGTTGGAGCCTGCATCTGAAAGGTTGTTTACAGCGTCGGCGGTAATTGAAACCGAATTTGTTATTGTGCCTATAAAAAACTTTATCAGGCACAGAATTATGTTGCAGATAATGCCGACAATTCCGCTCATTGTGCCAATATATTCACGCTTTTTTAAATCCGTAAGGTTCTTTTTGTCAAGCCTTTTGTCTATAAATTTTTTTAACATCTGATAACCTCTTTTCATATATTCTTTGATGATACCATATTTTTCTCTTTAAAACAAGGTCGTTTTATGTTATAATTTTTTTGGTGATGATATGAAGAATATGCTTATAATTAACGGCTCGCCGAGGGAAGACGGCGTTTGCGCTGAACTTATAAAACAGGTAAAGCCTTATTTTATCGACTGCAGAATTATTCAGTACAATACTTATGATTTAGCGCCTGCACCGTGCCGTGACTGTAAATACTGCGAATATCATAACGGCTGTTATAATAAGGATTTGGATTTGTTTTTTGAGGATTTTGAAAATGCCGATTATATCGCTTTTTTCACGCCTGTTTACAATAACTTTTTTCCTGCACCGCTTAAGGCGGTTATCGACCGCTTTCAGCGTTATTTCAGTGCAAGATTTAAGCGGGGCGCTAATCCTCCCATAGAAAAATTCAAAAGAGTAGGCGTAGTTATTGCTGCCGGCTCAAACGCCCGTGCGGCGTCTGATTTTATGGTAAACACTTTAAAACAGTCTTTCGCAGTGCTCGGCGGCGAAGTTTGCGCAAGGTATTTTATTCCGAATACGGATATTGGAAAGTATACTTTCAATAATATTGAACTTCAGAAGTTTATTCATCAAATGAAAGAATAATAAATTAACCTCTTTGCCTTCCCCTCAAAGGGGAAAGGGGACCGCTTGCGGTGGATGAGGTGTGATGAAAGTTAAA
>JACTVT010000015.1 GCA_014465955.1 Eubacterium sp.
TACTATTTCAAAAATAAATCAATACTTTGGCAGATAATTTATACAGATTAACGATTTTCACGTAAATTTAAAAATACTGTTGAAAAAATTTCCTGTTTAAAGTATAATAACTTTAATTTGTGATTTTAGATAATGGGGGCGTTTTTAAATGAGTCCGATTTTAATGGAATTAACACCGGATACAAGCGGCACATTTACGGCAACTGTTGTTATTGCAGGTATTGTAATCGTTGTTGCAGTATTATTCCTTTTGATATTGATTTTTCAACTTTTCGGTGTGATTGCACCTAAGATTAACGCAAAAGTTGAGGCGAGCGAAAAAAAGCGTGCAGAAAGAAAGGCACGCAGGGCTAAGGCCAAGGCAGAGAAAAAGGCGGTTAAAAACGGCGAAATTGTTCCCGAAGAAATGCGCACACCTGCGCCTGCTCCTGCAGAAGTTTCTGCCGCACCCGTTTCTGCTCAGCCTGCGGCTGACGACGGTGTAAGCGGTGAGGTTGTTGCGGCTATTTCGGCTGCCATTGCGCAGTTTGAGGGCAAAAACGTTGTTATCCGCTCTATCAGGAAAAAGAATGTAAGCGGCAGAAATCCATGGGCAAACGCCGCAAATATTGATAATACAAGACCGTTTTAAAAGGAGGAGATAATAATGACAGAAATTCTTCAGGGCGTTTGGGAAGTAATTGTCAGCATCTTCTCAAATTCAGGCTATGCATATTTCTTTACTGCTGACGGCGGTATATTGAATCTGGTAATGATTTGTGTTGCTTTGTTTTTCCTTTACCTTGGAATTAAACAGGGCTTTGAGCCGCTTCTTATGGTGCCTATAGCATTCGGTATGCTGCTTGCAAACATACCCGGCGCAAACCTTGCAGTTCAGTATCACGATTTAAACGGATTTTTTGATTTGCTCAGAGGCAGAGGCGAGTTTGTTGGCTGTACCCCGGGTCTTATGGACTTCCTTTATTTCGGCGTTAAAGCGGGTATTTATCCTCCGCTTATCTTCCTCGGTATCGGTGCTATGACCGATTTCAGTCCGCTTATTGCAAATCCGAAGAGTTTCATTCTCGGTGCGGCTGCGCAGTTCGGTATTTTCTTCACCTATGTAGGTGCAATCAAACTCGGCTTTGCACCTAATGAGGCAGGCTCTATCGCTATCATCGGCGGTGCAGACGGTCCTACGGCTATCTTTGTAACTTCTATGCTTGCGCCTGCAATGCTTGGTGCTATTGCCGTGGCGGCATATTCCTATATGGCACTTGTTCCGCTTATTCAGCCGCCTATTATGCGTCTTCTTACTACAAAAAAAGAACGCTCGGTTGTTATGGGCAATCTCCGCCCCGTATCAAAACTTGAAAAAATTCTTTTTCCTATACTTGTAACAATCGTAGTTTCACTTCTTCTTCCCGATGCCGCCTCACTTGTCGGTATGCTTATGCTCGGTAATCTGCTCAAAGAAAGCGGCAGAACAGAGCGTATTGCAAAAGCGGCACAGAACGAACTTATGAATATTGTTACAATTCTTCTTGGTATTTCCGTCGGTGCAACAACGTCGGCAGCAAGTTTCCTTAACTGGAATACGCTTAAAATTGTCGGTCTTGGTCTTATTGCATTCATGCTCGGTACAGCGTGCGGCGTGCTCTTCGGTAAACTTATGTATATCTTTACAAAAGGTAAGGTTAATCCGCTTATCGGTTCGGCAGGCGTTTCCGCTGTTCCTATGGCTGCCCGTGTATCGCAGAAAGAGGGTCAGAGGGAAAATCCTTCAAACTTCCTTCTTATGCATGCAATGGGTCCGAACGTATCGGGCGTTATCGGCTCTGCCGTTGCAGCAGGTATTTTGCTTACCCTGCTTCGGTAATGCTGAATGAAATGTAGTTTAGTAGGGGAGGGTCTCTGTGCCCTCCCGTTAAATATTAAATTACGCCCGTAACACTATTGAAAATTTAAAAAGGGTGTCGTGTACACCCTTTTTTTGACTGTAAATTGAAAGGTAAGATTATGGCTTTAAATGAAATGCAGCAGCTTGCTGTTGAAACTACAGAAGGACCGCTTTTGATTCTTGCAGGCGCAGGCTCGGGTAAAACGACGGTGCTTGTAAACCGTGTTCAGCATATTGTTGAAAGCGGACTTGCACAGCCGTGGCAGGTGCTTGCAATCACCTTTACAAATAAGGCGGCGGGTGAAATCCGTGAAAGGCTTGAAAGAGCAATCGGCAGTGAGGCAAACAGTATATGGGCGTTTACTTTTCATTCCTGCTGTGCCCGTATTTTAAGACGCTTCGGCGAAAGGCTCGGCTATAGCAGTCACTTTACAATTTATGATACCGATGATCAGAAGCGTGTTATGAAGCATTGCCAGAAATCACTCGGGCTGACTGATAAAATTATTCATCATAAATCCATTTTAAGTGAAATCAGTTCTGCAAAGGACAGTCTGATTGACGCTGACGAATATAAATCCATGTCGGCAAACGATTACCGAAAGGCTAAGATTGCCGATTGCTATGAACTTTATCAGAAAGAATTGCTGAAATCCGATGCGATGGATTTTGACGATATTATTTTCAATACCGTAAAACTGCTTGAAGAAAATGATGATGTGCGTGAACTTTATCAGAAACAGTTTAAATATGTTATGGTAGATGAGTATCAGGATACCTCGCATGCCCAATACATACTTGTTTCCCTGCTTGCAGGCGGCTATAAAAACATATGCGTTGTAGGTGATGATGACCAGAGCATTTACCGTTTCAGGGGCGCAACGATTGAAAATATTCTGTCTTTCGAGCAGCAGTATAAAAATGCAAAGGTTATAAGACTTGAGCAGAATTACCGCTCTACACAGAATATTCTTGACGGTGCAAACGCCATTATTGCCAATAATAAAAACAGAAAAGGCAAAAGCCTGTGGACTTCGGCAGGCGCAGGCGAAAAAATCATTCTGAATACCGTAAACAGTGAGCGTGATGAGTCTGATTTCATAGTTGATGAAATTATGAAAAACGTTGCCCACGGCAAAAAAATGAGTGATCACGCAATCCTTTACAGAATGAATGCGCAGTCACGAAATCTTGAAATCACACTCACCAAAAGCGGAATTCCGCATAAAATCATCGGTGGAAACAGGTTCTTTGACCGTAAGGAAATCAAGGATATTGTTTCGTATTTTGCAGTCATCAATAACCCTGCCGATAATGTAAGGCTTCAGCGAATTATAAATGTGCCGAAACGCGGCATCGGCGAAACGATGTTTGCCAATGTGCTCGAAATTGCAACGGGTCTCGGCATTTCTGCATTTGAGGTTTGCGAGCGCAGTGATGAATTTCAGAAAACTCTGCGTTCTGCGCAGAAACTGATGGGCTTTGCGGGTATGATAAAGCATTTTCAGGCGCTTCTTGAAGAGGGTATGAACCTTTCCGATTTACTTCAGGAGGTTCTTGATGAAACAAAGTATTTTGATTACCTTGATGAAGACCCCGAAACTGCTGAGGACAGGAAAAACAACATCAGCGAACTTTCGTCAATGTTCATAAAGTATCAGGAAGAAGACGAGGAATTTGATTTATCGTCATTCCTTGAGGATGTTGCGCTTGTTTCGGATATTGATTCGTATAATGAAACAGACGACGCAGTAGTGCTTATGACGCTTCATTCAGCAAAGGGTCTTGAATTCCCGATTGTGTTCATACCGGGTATGGAAGAAGGAATTTTCCCCGGCAATCAGTCGATTTACAGTGACGAGGATTTAGAAGAAGAACGCAGGCTTGCTTATGTAGGCGTAACGAGGGCAAAGGAAAAACTTTATCTTATAAACGCAAGGCAACGAATGCTTTACGGCACAACTAACAGAAATATGGCGTCCCGCTTTATCAGGGAAATACCAATGCATGTAACGGAGGATATAACAATGGATAACAATATGAATCGTTCAAGCGGCTTCACTTCAAAAAATAATGCAATTACACAGAATAATCCGAAAAAGGCAAATACCGAAAATGCACATAAATTCGGTCAGGTTCAGGCGCAGGCGGTTGACAGCAATGTTGATTACAATGTCGGCGATACGGTTGTTCACAAGGCATTCGGTACAGGCGTAATTCTGTCAAAAACTGCAATGGGCGGCGATTTTCTGCTTGAAATTGCTTTTGATAAAGCAGGCACAAAAAAGTTGATGGCTAAGTTTTCAAAAATTCAGAAGGTTTAATTATCCGCACGGATATATTATGTAAATGTCCCCCCTTGTTAAAGGGGGAATGGAACGGATGTGCCAAGGGGGATTTTGTTTGTGAATCCCTCCGTCTTTGCCTTTGGCAAATCCACCTCCCTTTTACAAGGGAGGCTTTTATTTTGATAAGATTTTATTCCTCATTATCGGAATTTTCGCCGCATCCGCATCCGCAGGGCGAATCGCCTGCTTTTTCAGGCGGGAAGAATTCGTCAACCGGGAAATCGATGTTCTGGAATGTATCGCAGGGGTTCTGCGTGTTGCAGTCGCATTCTCTCTGCGGAATACAGTAGTCGTATGCAGGAATGAGCATCTGCACATCTCTTTCAAGTTGAATGATGCTGAAAAGACCGAGAGTTACAAGGATTGCTCTTGATGAGCCTGCACTCGGAATAGAGTCTGAAATGTTATTCAGAATGCTCTGCGGAAATGATGAGCAGATTGGCACGCAGCAGTCACATGCATCAATAACGTCGGTTGCAAGAACTACAGGGTCAACTGCCTGCACCTTAGCGGTAGGGTTTGAGTACTGCGGTGCTTCGGGGCAGTCAAGTTCTTCTGAAAGCAGGCTTGATGTGAACACCTTAACGTTGCCGTCAGAGCCGTAAAGAATGCATTTTTTGCAGAATTTAGCAAAGCCTACGGCACATTCGGGTGCTGTGCACGGTGCAGCAAAGGTGTCGAAAAACAGGCGGAAATAGAATGTAATGTCCACACTGTAATAGCCCCTGTTAAACGGCACTTCTTCAACATCAATTGAAACAGACGCAATTTCCGCACCGCGGCATTTAATTGTTACTGCGTCGTCAATCAGCCTCTGGCTTTTGTTGAAAAATGTAACTCTTAAATCTTCTAAGCAGTCTTTTGAAACACAACTGTCATAAATTCTTTTTGTGTCAATGCAGACGGCTTCATTTATTCTTCTTTCACCTGTATCAATGATTGGATTATCAGGCATAACAAAACTCCCTTTCAAAGAATTTGAAGTTAAACTTCATAACATTCTATGAGGGAGTTTTTCTTTTGTTAATCAATTGTGTATTATTTATTGCCTATTCTTCTGAAAATTGAGTTTATATGCTTAAAATAAGCGGTGTCAACATTGTCTATTGTTTCGGCAGTGGTACGAAAACGCCAGTTTTTGTCGGCAACACCGGGTACATTCATTCTCGCGTCAGATCCAAAGCCGCACATATCCTGAAATGCAACGATTGCAGTATTTGAACTGCTTCTCCAAACTGTTTCAATCACTTTACGGCAACTCTTGCTGTAATATCCGCCTTCGCCCCAGTTGTCACCTTCAAAACCTATGTAATCAAGAGCAAATCTGCGCTCGGCTTCGCTTGCTTCCCACAGCCAGCCTAAAATCGTGTTGTTGTCGTGTGTGCCGACATAGTTTACACTGTTTTTCGGTGCATTGTGCGGCAGATGGCTTGAGTCGGAATTCGGGTCAAAGCCGAATTGAACAACTTTCATTCCCGGGAATCCCGTGTCCTCAAGCAGTTTAACAACATCGTTGCCGAAAACGCCCAAATCTTCTGCAATAATGGGCGCATTCGGGAATTTTTCAAATACCTTGTCAAAAAAGTCCATTTTAGGTCCGTCAACCCATTCGCCTGTTCTTGCTGTTTCTGAATCAGCAGGCACCTGCCAGTAACTCGCAAACGCACGGAAATGGTCAATTCTTACAATGTCATAAGTCGTAAGTGCATTGCCGAGGCGGGACAGCCACCAAGAATAGCCGTCTTTTTTCATAGTATTCCAGTCATAAATCGGGTTGCCCCACAACTGACCGTCTTCACTGAAATAATCAGGCGGAACGCCTGCAACCTTTTCGGGTTTCAGTGTTTTTTCGTCAATTAAAAAAAGCGGCAGATTGGACCATACGTCAACACTGTCCATGGCAACGTAAATCGGCATATCGCCTATAACGGCAATTCCTTTTTTGTTGGCATATTCTTTCAGTTCGTTCCATTGTTTAAAGAAAACGAACTGCACAAATTTCCAGAATGCGGATTGTTCTTCAAACGAATAAATATTTTTTATGCACTCAAAATAATCGGCATATTTTTTATCCCATTCCCACCAGGGTTTGCCGTTTTCAAGTTCTTTAACAGCCATATAAACGGCATAATCGGTCAGCCACGGGTTTTTAATTTCAAAATCTTTGATTTCCTTTGCAAGATTATCGTCAATATTCAAAAAGGCTTTTTTCAGCAGTTCAAGTCTTTTTCTGCCTGCAAATTCATAGTCGGCAGTGTACGGCGATCCGTCATAAATATTGCTTTTAACGTCATCGTTTGTCACAAGCCCCATATCGCAGAGCCCCTGCGGATTGATGAAAAGCCAGTTGCCTGCAAATGCACTCGGCGAGCAGTAAGGACTGCCGCTGCCGTCAGCAGGGTTGAACGGCAGAACCTGCCAGTAAGTAAAACCCATATCGCTTATTTTGTCTATAAAATGACGGGCATTACCGTCAAAAACGCCTACACCGTACGGTGACGGCATTGAACTTATGTGCAGCAG
The DNA here is from genome assembly GCA_014465955.1 of Eubacterium sp. Classification (GTDB taxonomy): domain Bacteria; phylum Bacillota; class Clostridia; order Oscillospirales; family Acutalibacteraceae; genus Eubacterium_R. The sequence continues at coordinate 6,751 of JACTVT010000015.1, forward strand.
CACGCCCGCCCCTCTGTTTTCCAACATATGATCACCTCAATAATTACAAATTTTATCATTTTACGGCACAAATTGCAATGACATTTTTTGTTGTACATTATTAATATTATATATTATAAATATTTATATTATTTTTAATAAATAGTTATTGAATATGTGAGCGAGTTTTGTTATAATTAAACAGTATAAATTCATAGCAGGCAGAGGTGAAGAAAATGGAAAACACTACACGCAAAACGGCAGTTGTCAGCGAAGAAGAGATGAAAAGTCAAAGGCAGTTTTGTAAAAAAGTTTCAGATGTTATTTCAAAAAGGTATGATAAAAAACCGCTTGCCTGTGTTGTTACATACGGTTGCCAGCAGAATGTTGCCGACAGTGAACATATTAAGGGTATGCTTAATGAAATCGGCTATGGTTTTACCGAAAACAGAAATGAGGCAAAACTGATTGTTTTCAACACCTGCGCCGTGCGCGAACATGCAGAGGACAGAGTGTTCGGCAATGTAGGTATGCTGAAATCCTATAAGCGTGAAAATCCCGATGTTGTTATTGCCTGCTGCGGCTGTATGATGCAGCAGCAGCACGTTGCGGATAAAATCAAAAAGAGTTTTCCGTTTGTTGATCTTGTTTTCGGCACTCACGTTGTTTACAGACTTCCCGAACTTTTATATAACACGCTTACACGTAAAAAAAGAGTGTTTGAACTTCCCGATATGGACGGTGCAATTGCCGAGGGTGTTCCCGTTCTGCGCGATAATGATAAAAAAGCGTGGATACCGATTATGTACGGCTGCAACAACTTTTGTTCCTACTGTATTGTGCCTTATGTAAGAGGCAGAGAACGCAGCCGAGAGGCTGATATGATTATTGCCGAGGCAAAAGAATTAATAGAGCAGGGATATAAGGAAATAACAGTTTTAGGGCAGAATGTAAATTCCTACGGCAAGGATTTAGTGCCGAGAGTTACTTTTGCAGAACTGCTAAGACGGCTTAATGACCTCGACGGCGATTTCAGAATCAGATTTATGACAAGCCATCCGAAGGATTGTACAAGGGAACTTCTTGAAACGATGGCATCATGCGATAAAATTGCAAAGCATCTGCATCTTCCGTTTCAGAGCGGCAATGACAGGGTGCTTAAAGCAATGAACCGCCATTACGACCGCGCAAAGTATCTTGAACTTATTAATTATGCAAAAGAACTTATGGGCGATGAACTTTCAATCACAAGTGATATTATCGTTGGGTTCCCCGGTGAAACCTATGAGGAGTTTAAAGATACACTGTCTTTGGTGGAGGAGGTCAGGTTTACTTCACTGTTTACCTTTATCTATTCTCCCCGTAAAGGCACGCCTGCCGCAGAGATGGACGACCCTGTTTCTGCAGAAGAAAAGGGAAGATGGTTCAGGGAACTTACCGATTTGCAGGAGAAAATATCTGCCGAAAACATGAAAAAGTATGCAGATAAAACATTTAAATGCTTTGTCTACGGCAAAGGCAAACTTGGTGATAATTATGTTGCCGCACGAACAGACGGTAACTTGATTATAGAATTTGAGGGTGCAGAGGATTTAATCGGCACTTTTCAGAATATTAAAGTAACAGAACCTTTAACGTATGTGTTAAAAGGTGAATTGTTAAAAGGAAAGGAAAAATTATGAGTTTAGAAACAGCACTTCGTGAATTAGGAAAAGAAATTCAGAAAGACCCACGCTTTGAGGCACTTAAAAACGCCGCAAGCGTTAATGATGCAGATGAATCTTTGCAGCAGCAGATGCAGGAACTTCAGCTTGTAACACTGAAATATCAGCAGGAGGCAGGCAAAGGTGACGATGCTGATAAAGACAGAATTGAAAAACTTCAGCAGGATTATCAGAAACAGTATGAGGAAATCATGCAGAATGAAAATATGGTTAATTACTCAAAATGTGCTGCTGAAATGGAGCAGATGGCTCAGTATATCAGCCAGATGATCGGTCTTTTCTTTGACGGTCAGGATCCTGAAACATGTGAAATTCCTGCAGAAGACTGTACACATAACTGCTCAACCTGCGGCGGCTGTCATTAATAAAAAAATTAACGGGTTGCTATTTATATAATCCGCCCGTAAAATAAAAAGCACAAAATAAACTTGATTCAAAGAGGAGGAAAGACAATGGCAGAGAAGGCAAATAAACTGTCGCCTATGATGCAGCAGTATTTTCAGATTAAAAGTGAATATCCCGGAATGCTTTTGTTTTTCCGCCTTGGTGATTTTTATGAGATGTTTTTTGATGATGCAAAAATTGCTTCGGAGGAACTGGATCTTGTTTTAACCGGCAGGGACTGCGGTCAGGAAGAGCGTGCACCGATGTGCGGTGTGCCGTTTCATTCGGCCGATAATTATATTGCAAAACTTGTTTCAAGAGGATACAAGGTTGCAGTTTGTGAGCAGATGGAAGATCCAAAATCCGTTAAAGGGCTTGTTAAAAGAGATGTCATAAGAATCATCACACCGGGAACGGTTATTGAAGGCAATATGCTCGATGATTCGGTAAATAATTACCTTTGTGCTATCTGCAAAGGCGATAACGAAACAGGGCTTTGCTTTGCCGATGTTTCAACCGCTCAGTTTCATATAACGGTTGTGAATAACAGTACTGCCGAAGAGCAGATTATAAATCAACTTTCAACTTATCAGCCTAAAGAAATTCTTGTAAATTCGGCTGCGCTTGATTATACATCGGTTGCTGATTTTGCAAAATCAAGGCTGAATGCCGAGGCACAACTTGTTGATGATGAAAAATTTGATTTTGAGCAGTGTGCAAATCTTATTCTTGAAACGCTCAAAAAAGATGAAATCAGTTCGCTCGGGCTCGGTCACAGTAAAACAGCGGTGTCGGCACTCGGCGCAGTTATTGATTATCTTAAAGAGGTACAGAAAAAAGAGCAGATTGAAACACCTGCCGAGATTGATTTTTTTGATGATGAGGAATATTTAAAACTTGATATAAGTGCAAGGCGCAATCTTGAACTTACAAAATCAATGATGACGGGCGAAAAAAGGCACTCGCTTTTATGGGTGCTTGATAAAACAAAAACCGCAATGGGCAAGCGAATGATAAGAAACTGGATTGAACGTCCGCTGATGTCTGTATCAAAAATCACAAAAAGGCAGAATTCGGTTTGCGAACTTGCCGATAATCCCGAAAAAAGAGATTCGCTCAGAGAGTCGCTTACAGGCGTAAGGGATATTGAAAGGCTGATGACCAGAATTGCTTACGGTACTGCCAATGCAAGGGAACTGAAAACCCTTCAGCAGACTATTGAGAAACTGCCCGATATTAAAGAAAAACTTGCCGATTCTTCGGCATCACTGCTTAAGGATATTGAAAACAGTATTGACCTGCTTTCTGATGTTAAAGAACTGATTGACAGTGCAATTGTTGACGAACCGCCGTTTTCAGTCCGTGAGGGCGGAATGATTAAAAAGGGCTTTAACGCCGATATTGATGAGTTCAAGTCAATTATGGAGGACGGTGCAGGCGTGCTTGCTTCTATTGAGACTGAGCAGCGTGAGATTACGGGAATTCCGAAACTTAAAGTCGGTTACAACAGAGTTTTCGGCTATTATATTGAGGTTACGAATTCATATAAGGATTTAGTGCCCGAAACGTACATAAGAAAGCAGACGCTTGCAAACTGCGAGCGATATATTACACAGGAACTTAAAGAACTTGAGGGCAAAGTGCTTGGTGCCAAGGACAGAGAGATTGCACTTGAATACGAAGTTCTCTGTGATGTAAGAAACAGAGTTTCAAATGAAGTTGTGAGACTTCAGAAAACGGCAAAAGCGCTTGCAGTGCTTGATGTTCTGCTCAGCCTTGCAGAGGTTGCCGTAACGAATAATTATACCTGCCCTCAGATTAATACAGACGGCGTGATTGATATAAAAGACGGCAGACACCCTGTTGTTGAGGCGTTGCTTGACGGCGCACCGTTTGTGCCGAATGATACACTGCTTGATAAAGATAAAAACAGGTGCTCCATTATCACAGGTCCGAATATGGCAGGTAAATCAACATATATGCGCCAGATTGCGCTAATCGTTTTAATGGCGCAGATAGGCTCGTTTGTTCCTGCACGGTCTGCAAATATCGGCATAACCGATGCGATTTTTACACGTGTGGGCGCATCAGATGACCTTGCTACGGGACAGTCAACCTTTATGGTTGAGATGAATGAGGTTTCATCTATTCTTAAAAATGCTACGGAAAACAGCCTTATCATTCTTGATGAAATCGGCAGAGGCACTTCAACGTTTGACGGTATGAGCATTGCCCGTGCAGTGCTTGAATACGTCTGCAAAAAGAAAACGCTCGGCGCGAAATCGCTTTTTGCTACGCATTATCACGAACTTACGGCTATGGAGGGATTGCTTGACGGTGTTAAGAATTACTCTATTGCAGTTAAAAAGCGCGGCGATGACATAACTTTTCTGCGCAGAATTGTTAAAGGCGGCGCAGATGAAAGTTTCGGTATTGAAGTCGCAAAACTTGCAGGCGTGCCCGACACGGTTGTTAAGCGTGCCAAAGTGATTTTAAAAGAACTTGAGTCAAATAAAATTAATATAGAATTCAAAGCAGAAAATGCCGTTATTGAAGAGGAAGAGGATATTCAGTACAACTTCTCGGCAAACGGCAAAAACGAAATTATCGAAATTCTTAAAACGGTAGATGTGAATACGTTAACGCCGATAGAAGCAATGCAGACGCTTTATGATTTAAAGAAAAAATCAGAGGAACTTTAAAGGCGATTTTGGTGAATTATAAAATATGCCTCCCTCGTTAGAGGGAGGGTGACCGCTTGCGGTGGAGGGATTCACAAAAAGAATCCCCCTTGGCACTTCGTGCCGTTCCCCCTTTAACAAGGGGGACTATCAACTTAAGAAAGAACATAAAAGGTGGTGATACAAATGCCTAAAATCAATATTTTGCCGAAAGAGGTTTACAGCCTGATTGCAGCAGGCGAGGTGGTTGAACGGCCTCTTAGTATTGTTAAGGAAATGATTGAAAATTCAATAGACGCAGGTTCAAAGCATATAACCGTTGAGATTAAAAACGGCGGCACAACGTATATCCGTATTACAGACGACGGCTGCGGAATTGCAAAAGAAGATGTCAAAAAGGTATTTATATCACACGCTACGTCAAAAATTGCAGATGCAGAAGATTTAAATTCTATTTTAACGCTCGGTTTCAGGGGCGAGGCAATGGCGTCAATAAGTGCAGTTGCAAAAGTTGAATTGCTTACAAGGGTATCGGGAGAGGAACTCGGCACAAGATATGAAATTCACGGCGGTCGGGAAATGGATTTTGCAGACGCAGGCTGCCCTGAGGGCACAACAATTGTTGTAAGAGATATATTTTTTAATGTGCCTGCAAGAATGAAGTTTCTTAAAAAAGATGTCACCGAGGGCAATTCCGTTCAGGGCATTGTTGAGCGAATGGCAATCTCTCACCCCGAGATTTCGTTCAGGTTTATCCGTGAGGGCAGGCAGGTGCTTGTAACTTCGGGCAACGGTGATTTAAAGGGTACGGTTTATTCTGTTTTCGGTAAAGAACTTTCAGACACACTTGTGCCTGTTGATTATGCCTTTGAGGGAATGAGGGTAACAGGCTTTGTCAGCCGTCCTCATCAGTCAAGAAAAAGCCGTGCAATGCAGTTTTTCTTTATAAACAGCAGGCTTGTAAAAAGTACTACTGCAATGGCGGCACTTGAGCAGGCTTATAAAAATAACATTATGGTGGGCAGATATCCTGCCTGCGTTCTGAATATTGAAATAGACGCAAAACTGATTGATGTAAATGTTCACCCGGCGAAAATTGAGGTTCGTTTTGTAAATGAAAAGCCTGTTTTCAACTTGATTTATTACGGCGTAAAAACTGCAATTGAAACAGGCGACAGCGTTAAAGAGGCTGATTTCGGCACATCGTATGACGGCAGACCGTATAAAAATCTTGAAAAGCACAGCGTTAAGGTTGATTTTCTGAAAAAAGAAGAACCTCCGAAGCAGATGAAGTTTTCGTCAAAGCCGCTTAATGATTTCTGGCAGGTGGCGTCACCTTCAAAGTCGATTGAGCATAAGAGAAAAGACAGTTACGGCAACGCCGAGGATTATGTGATTTCGGCAGGCAATACGCTTGACAAACTTGATAATGCAATTACGACCGATTATTCCGTTTCTGTTAAAATTGATTTTTCAGACAGCGAAAAGAAGCAGGATAATTCAGAAGATGTAATTTTAATAGATGACAGTCAATCAGCGGGTGAAAGGCTTTTCGGTATTGCCGATAATACGCCTGATAAGGACAACAGTGATGTTATTGAAATTAAGGCTGAGAATGAGATTGCTCCTGAATTTACCGTGGTCGGCGAGGCGTTTAACACCTACATAATTGTTCAGATTGAAAATAACCTTTATTATATTGATAAGCATGCCGCGCACGAGCGTATGAATTTTGAAAGGCTTAAGGCGCAGGCAAAGGATAATATCAGCACACAGATATTGCTTGCTCCCGTGGCAGTTAAACTTTCGGCAGAAGAATATTCCGTTGTTACGGAAAATCTGCCGCTGCTTGCAAAATGCGGTATTATTGCCGAGGATTTCGGCAATATGACTGTGATTGTGCGTGAAATACCGTCACTTCTTGAGGGTGCAGACGCCAAGGATTTAATTATTGAAACGGCAGGCAAACTTCTCGAGCATAAAACAGATTTAGAGCCTGATAAAATGGACTGGATATTTCATTCGGTATCGTGCCGCAGTGCAGTCAAAGGCGGCGATTATACTACACCCGAGGAGAGAGAACTGTTTGTAAAAAAACTTCTTTCCATGCCGAATATCCGCTACTGCCCTCACGGCAGACCCGTTATGATAAAAATATCAAAATATGAAATCGAAAAGCAGTTTGGAAGAATACAGTAATGGCTGAATTGAAAACGAAAATCATTGTTGTGGCAGGGCCTACTGCAAGCGGCAAAACATCACTCGGCATAGAAATTGCAAAGGCGGTTGACGGTGAAATTATTTCTGCGGATTCCATGCAGGTTTATCAGGGTATGAGCATTGCAACGGCAGCGCCGACTGAAAGTGAAAGGGCGGAAGTTCCTCATCATCTGGTTGAATTTCTTTCACGGCAGGAGAATTATTCCGTTTCCGATTTCTGCCGTCTTGCAAAAGAAAAAATTACCGATATTTCATCAAGGGGCAAAATGCCGGTGATTGTAGGCGGGACAGGGCTTTTTATTGACAGTCTTGTTGATAATATAAAATTTACCGAGGCAGAGACGGATTTTGAACTGCGCAATGAATTAATGCAGAAAAGTGCCGACGAACTTTATGATATGCTTTTAAAAATTGACAAAGAGGCGGCGCTTAAAATACATAAAAACAATAAATCACGTGTTGCAAGAGCAATTGAGATTTATTACACGGCAGGCAAAACAAAAACAATGCAGAATGAGGATTCCAAAAAGGAAGAAAGCCCGTTTGAAACGCTCTATCTTGTGCTTGCCTATAAAAACAGAGAAATACTTTATGACCGCATCAACCGCCGTGTTGATATGATGATTAAAAGCGGCTTGATACCTGAGGCTGAAAGGGTGCTTGCAGATTCAGGCAGTAAAACGAGTGCGCAGGCAATCGGTCATAAGGAATTAAAACTTTATCTTGACGGTGAAATTACGCTGGATACGGCTGTTGATAATTTGAAAAAAGAAACACGTCATTATGCCAAAAGGCAGATAACGTGGTTTAAAAGAAGAGAAAATGCCGAAATGATTTATATGGACAGTGATGAAAATCCTGTTTCATCGGCAGTAAATAAATGCAGGGAATTTATATATGGCAAATGAAAAACGAAAAAGAAAAAAGTTTTCTTTGATTTCAAAACAGAATATTGTTGCCGTGCTTGTAATTCTGCTCATTGTTGTTTATGTGCTTGCACAGTGCTATACAGTGCTTAATGTTCAGTTTAAAACGCAGACGGCAGTTGTTTCAGCTGTTTACGATACTATAGATGCCAAGGCACTCATAGTGCGTGACGAGCAGGCAGTTACGGCAGACGGCAGTTCAGTTACTGTTCCTGTTCTGAATGATGGTGAAAAGGTTCAGTTCGGCGGACGGATTGCCATGCAGTTTTCAGACAGTGAAAATGCGCAGAGATATTCAAAATATCTTGAACTTACCGAAAAATTGCAGTATTATTCAGATATGGAAAGTCAGGCGGTCGGTCAGGTAACGGATGTTGAATCGCTTGATAAGGCGATTTTAAGTGATATCAATGATTATATCCGCTGTGTTGCAAGTGAAAATATAAGCAGAACTTCAAATTATGAGGAAAGCCTGAACGATAAGTTTACAAGGCGTCAGATGCTCATAGGAGAAAAAATTGATTTTTCTTCCGTAACATCGGCGCTCGGCAGCGAAATCAGTGCGCTTGATATCGGCAGTGCAAATCCGACGGGGTATCTGACAGCAGATAATTCGGGTATTTTTTCAACTTATTCAGACGGGCTTGAAAGTTCATTTGATTACAGTAAAATTGAAGAACTTAATGTCGAAACCCTGAATTCATATATAACTTCTGCCGAAAATGCGCAGCCGTCACAGGCAATCGGAAAAATTATAAAAAGTTTTGACTGGTATTTCTGCACAGTGGTTGACACGGCAGAACTTACAGAATTTAAAAACGGAAAAACGATAGAAGTTGCTCTGAAAAATTCGAGTGATGTTTATAAATGCAAAATTGTTAAAGGTGCAGGCGATACTCCGCTCGGTGAAGAAAAAACAGTGCTTGTGCTTAAATGCAATGAAATGAACAGTGATATAACTTCTTTAAGGCTTGAGGATATACAGATAAGAACTGCAGAGCACGAGGGTATTAAAGTGCCGCTTGATGCCGTTCATATTGAGGATAATCAAAAGGGTGTGTATGTGCTTGTTTCCTCGGTTGTAAAATGGCGCCCTGCCGAGGTGCTTTACACGGGTGAAAATTTTGCAGTGCTTACGTATGATAATAAAAATTATGATGAAAAATCAAAAAACAAAGGTACTGAAAACGGTATAAAACTGTATGACCAGATTATTATTCAGGGAAAGGAGCTTCACGATGGACAGGTTTATGCTTGATGAGGAAAGGCTTAAATCGACAGAGGAAAATTACAAAAGAATACTGAACAATGTTCGTGAAACGGCTGTTAAGGCAGGCAGAAACGAAAATGATGTACGCCTGATGTGTGTTACCAAAACGGTTGAGGCGCCTTATATTAACAGGGTGCTTGAACTCGGTGCGGATTTAATAGGCGAAAACAGAGTTCAGGAATATCTCGGCAAGCGTGATGATTTAAAACTTGACGGTGTTGAAAAGCATCTGATAGGTCATCTGCAAACTAATAAAGTAAAGCAGATTGCAGGGCAGGTTGATATGATAGAGTCTGTATCATCTGTTAAACTTGCAAAGGAAATTTCCAAAGTGTCCTCTAACCTCGGCATTGTTTCAAATTGCCTTGTCGAGGTTAATATCGGTAAAGAGGAGAGCAAAAGCGGAATTTATATTGAAGAAATTGATGAAGTTCTGGCAGAGATTTCTGAAATGGGCTCAATTAAGGTTAAAGGTCTTATGACGATTCCGCCGATATGTGATAATGAAAGTGAAGCAAGGCGTTATTTTGAAAAAATGCACACTGCTTTCATTGATATAAAAAGCAAAAATATAGAGAGTATTGATATGGAAATACTGTCTATGGGAATGAGCGGTGATTACGAAGCCGCAATTGCCGAAGGTTCAAATATAGTAAGGGTCGGCTCTGCTATATTCGGTGCAAGAAAATATTTTTAGGAGGATATGATAATGGGTCTTTTTGATAAGTTTACGGAAATCGTTCGTGAAAACGACGATGATGATTTTGATGATTTTTATGATGATAAGGAAACTTCTTCATCTTACAGTATGCCGTCACCGCCGAGGCGTGAAAGGCAGGCAAAAAGTATAAAAGTGCCGAGAGAGGAAAAGCAGGAACGCTTTCACCGCTCACGTGCCGAGTCTGACAAGGTTGTAAATATTCATACAACTGCTCAGTTGCAGGTGGTTCTCGTTAAGCCTGAAAAGTTTGAAGAGGCTGCCGTAATCGGTGATAACCTTAATGAAAAAAGAACGGTTGTGCTTAATCTTGAATCAACAAACCGTGATGTTGCAAGGCGCCTGCTTGATTTTTTAAGCGGCGTTGCCTATGCAAATAACGGTCAGATAAAAAGAGTTGCCAACAGCACTTATATAATCACTCCGTATAATGTTGATGTTATGGGTGATTTGATTGATGAACTTGAAAATAACGGAATGTTTATGTAAAGACAGGCATTTGTCTGAGGAGAGAAGAATATGATTACACCAAATGATATTAAGGATAAAATCCTTTCAACGGCATCACACGGCTATAATGTGGATGAAACAAACGCTTTTCTTGATGAAATAGCAGAGTCTTATTCAGCAATTTATGCAGAAAACAAGGAACTTTACAGAAAAATGGAAATCCTTGCTTCAAAAATTGAAGAATACAGAGAAGAGGAAGATTCCATTAAGTCAACCTTGATTACTGCACAGAAAGCAGCAGATCAGTTGACAAAAGGCACAAAAGAAAAGGCAGAGGCGCTTTTAACCGAAAGTGCCAATAAAGCGCAGCAGACTGTGCTTGATGCAAAGGAAAAGGCAGAAAGTCTTGTTTCAGAAGCAAGAGATTATGTTGCCGAACTTACAAAAGAGAAAAAGGCAGAGGCTGATTCCCTTGTTGAGGATGCTCATAAAAAGGCAGATGAGGTTGTAAATAACGCAAAAGCAGTTGCAGGCGATTTGCTTGCTCAGGCAAAAAATATTTCCGAAGAACTTGTTGACAAGGCAAGACAGGAAAAAGAATATCACGAGAATCTTGTGTCAAAACTCAAAGAAGAGTCTGTTGCATTTAAAAACAGTCTTGTAGCACTTTATCAGGCACAACTTGATAAACTGCAGGAAATGATGAACGCACCTGTTGATTCCGAAATTGAAACGGCTGAAGAAAAACTGCAAAGCGTTGAAGATGAACTTGAGAATATTTACGCAACAGTAAATGAAATGAATGAGGAGATTACAGTAAGCGAGCCTGAGGCTGAAACAGAGCAGGAAGAAGAGTTTGAAATTGCCGAAGAGCCGATTACTGAATTTGAGGATATTTCATCAGGGGCAGACGTGCTTGAAGCAGTTGACGATGTTCAGGAAATCAATGTTCCCGATGAGGTTGAGGAAATTGAAGAGATTGATGAAGTTGATGAAGAACCAACCGAAAGTGATGTAAAAACGGCTCTTGACGCTTTTTCAAAAGATGAAATCACTCCCATAACAGAAGATGCAAAAATAACTGAAATCAGCGAAAATGCAGAACTTGAAGAACCGGAGGAACAGCCGTTTGAAACGTTCTTTAATGTTAATAAGCATGAGGGAAGAACAAAGGAAAAAATCAGTCTTGTTCCGCCTGAAGAAGATGATGATGACGATGATTTAAAATTTCGCGGTTTCTTCCGTAAAAAGAAAAAGTAATAAATAATTGTAGGGCGGGGTGCCCATGCTCAATATAATTTAGTTAAGAAAAGCAAGGCTTCTCCTTGAGGAGAAGCTGTCACGATAGTGACTGATGAGGTGGAAAATAATAACACCTCATCCACCGCAAGCGGTCCTCCTTCCCCTCAAGGGGAAGGCTTAATTTAATGATATTTTGTCCCATCCCTCCCGAAAAATCTAACAAATAAAAGGTAGGATAGAAATGGACTATAAAGATACTTTAAATATGATGAAAACAGACTTTCCAATGAGGGCAGGATTGCCGCAGAGAGAGCCTGAATTTCTTAAATCTTGGTATGAAAACAAGCAGTATGAAAAATTAATGGAAATCAACGAGGGCAAGCCTTTGTTCGTTCTTCACGACGGCCCGCCTTATGCAAACGGTGCTATTCACATCGGTCACGCACTTAATAAAACGCTTAAGGATTTCATTGTTAGATATAAAAATATGACCGGCTTTAAATCACCTTATGTTCCCGGATGGGATACCCATGGCCTGCCGACAGAACTTAAAGCAAGAAAAACTGCAAATATTACTGCTGACAGTAATATTTCAGACCTTGAACTGCGTAAAATCTGCCGTGACACTGCTCTCGGTTTTGTGGATTTGCAGCGTGAGGGCTTCAAAAGACTTGGCGTTATAGGCGAATGGGACAATCCTTATATTACGCTTACAAAGGATTTTGAGGAAGAGCAGATTAAAGTTTTTGCTCAGATGGCTTCCAAAGGATATATCTATAAGGGCTTAAAGCCTGTTTATTGGTGCGCAGACTGCAATACCGCACTTGCAGAGGCTGAAATTGAGTATGCCGAAGATCCGTGCCATTCTATTTATGTTAAATTCAATGTTACTGACGATCTCGGCAAATTGACTGCAATGGGTGCAGATTTGTCTAAGACCTATTTCGTTATCTGGACTACAACTACATGGACTCTTCCTGCAAACGTTGCAATTTGTGTAGGTCCGAGTTTTGAATACTCACTTGTTAAAAGCGGTGATGAATATTATGTTCTTGCAACAGACCTTGCCGCTTCCGCTATGGAGGCAAAGGGTGTAACTGATTACGAAACGCTCGGCATTATAAAGGGTTCTGAACTTGAATATATGAAATGTCAGCACCCGTTTATCGACAGAACTTCACTTGTTATTGTCGGCGACCACGTAACGCTTGAAAGCGGCACAGGCTGCGTTCATACTGCTCCCGGCCACGGTGTGGAAGACTTTGTTGTCTGCAAAAATTATCCTGAAATTCCTGTTATTGTTCCTGTTGACGCAACCGGCCATTTAACTGAGGAGGCAGGTCAGTTTGCAGGTCTTTCAACCGAGGAGGCAAACAAGCCGATTGCCGAGCATCTTGAAAAAACAGGCAATCTTTTCGCACTGCAGAAGATTATTCACCAGTATCCGCATTGCTGGAGATGCCATAAGCCTGTAATTTTCCGTGCAACCTCACAGTGGTTCTGCTCTGTTGATGATTTCAAGGAGGACGCAATAAAGGCATCTGAAAATGTTAAGTGGTTCCCTGAATGGGGTAAAGACAGACTTCAGTCTATGATAAGAGAACGTGCAGACTGGTGTATTTCACGTCAGAGAAAATGGGGCGTTCCGATTCCTGTTATGTACTGCAAGGACTGCGGCAAGGAAATCATCGACAACGATGTTATGATGAACGTTTCAAGGATTTTCGGCGAGGAGGGCTCGGATGCGTGGTATTCTCACGAGGCTGAATACTTCCTTCCCGACGGTTATAAATGCCCTCACTGCGGTTCTTCAAACGGATTTGAAAAAGAAACCGATATTATGGACGTTTGGTTTGACTCGGGCTCAACTCATACCGCAGTAAGTAAAAAGAGAGGATACCTTAAATATCCTGCTGACGTTTATCTTGAGGGTGCAGACCAGTACAGAGGCTGGTTCCAGTCATCACTTCTTACTGCTGTTGCAGGCGGCGACGAGGCTCCGTTTAAGGAGATTATCACCCACGGCTGGACTGTTGACGGCGAGGGCAAAAAGATGTCCAAATCGCTTGGCAACGGTATTGACCCGAATGATATTATTGATAAATACGGTGCAGATATTCTTCGTCTGTGGGTTGCATCTGCCGATTATCACGCAGATATTCGTATCAGCCCTGAAATTCTGAAACAACTTTCGGATAATTACAGAAAGATCAGAAATACTGCACGTTTCTGCCTCGGCAATCTTTATGATTTTAACCCTGATACCGATATGGTAGAAAATGATAAACTTGAAGAACTTGATAAGTATGCATTAATGAAACTTGATGAACTTATCACAACTGCACGCGGCGGCTTTGAGGTTTATGAATATCATACTGCATCACACGCAATTCATAATTTCTGTGTTGTTGATATGAGCAACTTCTATTTTGACGTTCTTAAAGACAGACTTTATACATCTGTACCGACTTCTGCTACAAGGCGTGCCGCACAAACCGTTCTTTATAAGATTCTTGATGCGCTTACACTTCTTTTAACTCCAATTCTTGCATTTACTGCAGATGAAATCTGGAAGTTTATGCCGCACGATAAGTCAAGAAATGCCGAGTCACCACTCTTTAATGAAATACCGAATGCCGATTTCATTGAAACAGATGAAGCATTTATGAATAAGTGGGAAAAGGTTCATCAGATTCGTGTTGATGTTCAGAAAGCACTTGAACTTGCACGAAATGAAAAGAAAATCGGTAAGTCACTTGAGGCAAAAGTTACACTTGGTGCCGAGGGCGAACTTCTTGAATTCCTTGAGACCGTTAAGGCTGAATTGCCTGAAATCTTTATCACCTCTGCCGTTGAGGTTACTGCAGAAAAGCAGGCTTTTGCAGGTGATGTTGAGGGACTTACGGTTTCTGTTTCAGCTGCTGACGGTGAAAAGTGTGAACGCTGCTGGAAATTCTCCACAACAGTCGGTTCAGATGCAAATCACCCGACACTCTGTAAGCACTGTGCAGACGTTCTTGCACAGATGGGTGAGTAAATACTAAGATAGCCTCCCTTGTGAAAGGGAGGGGGACCGCTTGCGGTGGTAGGATTTGATATGCGGTGCGATGTGGTCATCGCACCCTACACGGGCAATTCGTGAATTGCCCCTACGGATTTGCAATAACGCTATCGTAGGGGCGGATATCATCCGCCCGTATAAATAAATCTTGTAGGGGAGGGTCTCCGTGCCCTCCTGTAAATTAAAATAAACCGAACGGAGGGATACTTTGCACAAAAAAAAGCATATATGGTGCTCGGTTATGATTGTTTTAATCGTCGCTTTTGACCAGTTCACTAAATTTCTTGCAACGGAATATCTTTCCGACGGCAGTGCAGCGCCTTTTATAAAAGGCGTTGTTCAGTTTCGCTATGCGCTCAATGAGGGTATGGCGTTTTCACTTTTCAGCGGTGCAAGATGGGTTTTTGTTGCACTTACCCTGGTGGTGTGCATAGGTGCGCTGTGGTATCTTTTCAGCAATAAATGCAAATCTCTCTGGCTTTACTGGAGCATAGGCGTTGTTGTTTCGGGTGGTATAGGTAATCTGATAGACCGTGCACTTTACGGCTATGTTATTGATTTTATAGAGCCTGTTTTTGTGAATTTTGCAATTTTCAATATTGCCGATTGTGCCGTAACGCTTGGCGCAGTTTCGCTTTTTGCCTATCTTTTCTCAGATTTCTTCAAAAAGGAGAAAAAAGATGAGTGATGCTGTTATTTTTACTGCCCTTGCCGAAAATGCAGGCGACAGGATTGATAAGTTTATTAGCGAAAAAAGCGAAAGCCTGAGCCGTTCTGCGGCTGCAAAGATTATTGAGGAGCAGGGCGTTACCGTAAACGGCTCTGTTGTTTCAAAAAATTATAAATGCAAGGAAAATGATAAAATTGTTCTTATCGTTCCGCAGGCAAAACCGCTTGACGTTGAGGCTGAAAATATTCCGCTTGATATTGTTTATGAGGATAATGACCTGCTTGTGGTGAATAAGCCTAAGGGTATGGTGGTTCACCCTGCCCCCGGCAATTATTCGGGCACGCTTGTAAATGCACTGCTTTATCACTGCAAAGATTCGCTAAGCGGCATTAACGGTGTTCTCCGCCCCGGAATTGTGCACCGAATTGATAAGGACACCTCGGGTTTGCTGATTGTTGCCAAAAATGATATTGCTCACGCAGGTCTTGCCCGTCAGATTAAAGAGCATTCCTTTTCACGTGAATATGAGTGCGTAGTGCACGGCAATATTAAGGATGACGAGGGAACAATTCATCTGCCGATCGGCAGAAACCCTAAAGACAGAAAGAAAATGGCGGTAGTTTATAAGAATTCAAAAGACGCCGTTACGCATTATAAAGTTATAAAAAGATACGGTCAGTTTACGCATATCAGATGCAGGCTTGAAACAGGCAGAACGCACCAGATAAGAGTACATATGGCATATATGGGTCACCCTGTTGCAGGTGATGAGGTTTATGGACCAAAAAAAGTTCAGAAAGGCTTAAACGGTCAGTGCCTGCACGCAAAGCACATCGGCTTTGTTCACCCTAAAACAGGCTTGTGGCTTGAATTTGAAAGCGATTTGCCAGAATATTTCACGGAATTTTTAAATAAACTTGAAAGATTATATGGTGTTTGATATTACCGTAGGGGGGCGGATATCATCCGCCCGAATTATTTGTGAAGGAGGAGTTACAATGTCAAAAACCTTTGAAAAATGGCTTGTTGTTTCTGATATTGACGGCACGCTTAATAATAAAGTAAGAAAATTGCCTAAAGTAAATTATGATGCAATTAAAAAGTTTACGGAACTCGGCGGTAATTTCACACTTGCCTCGGGCAGGCTTACGTCAAGCCTTAAACGAAATTATGACAGAATAACTCCGAATCAGCCGGCAGTTGTTCTTAACGGTGCAGGGCTTTATGACTTTTCGAAAAATCAAATGCTTTGGCGTTCTACGATTGGCAAAGAGGGTCAGGATTTTGTACGTTCTGTTATTGCCGAGTATAGTGAAGTTTTTAAAAGCCTTGATATCGGTATTTATTTTGACGATTATGTGTATATTGTTAAAAGCGGGCTTCTTGGTAAGGCAACAATGTATTTTGACAAAGATCATCATGAGGTTACAAATATTGATGCTGTACCCACCGAAGGCTGGATGAAAGTTATTTTCTGGGGCGTTCCTGCAACTATTGAATCTCTGCGCCGAATGATAGACAGGTCGGATATCAACGATAAGGTTAATTTTATGGCGTCATCGCTCTGGAGTATGGAAATGCTTGCAAAAGATACCCACAAGGGCGTCGGCATTATGCAGCTTGCCAAAACACTTGAAATTGAAAAAAGCCACGTTGCAGCAATCGGTGATTATTATAATGACTGGGATATGCTTAAAACGGTCGGTCTGCCTGCCTGCGCGGGTCAGGCGCCTAAGGCAATACATAAAATCAGTAAGTTTGAGGCATGCCATTGCAACAAAGGCTGTGTTGCAGATTTGCTGAATTATATTATGAGCGGCAGGGCTGATGAAGATATTTTGAAACAAAAATAGTTAAATGTGTTAATCGTAGGGCGGTGTGGCCCCACGCCGTCGCTTTAATAGATAATATTTAAGGAGAATAAATCAATGGTTATCGGTGCTCATTTAAGTGCGTCAAAAGGTTATACGCATATGCTGAAAGAGGCAATGTCAATCGGGGCAAACACTTTTCAGTTTTTTACAAGAAATCCAAGGGGCGGCAAGGCTAAGGATATTGATGAAAAGGATATTGAAACTTTTCTTCAGTTAAGCAGGGAAAACAATTTCGGCACAATTCTTGCCCACGCACCTTATACGCTTAACTGCTGTTCGGCTAAGCCCGAAACGATTCGGTTTGCAGTCGATACCTTTGCCGACGATTTAAAGCGAATGGAATATACGCCGGGTATGCTTTATAATTTTCACCCGGGCTCACACGTAGGTCAGGGCGAGGAAAAGGGAATTGAACTCATCTGCAAAGCACTCAATACCGTTCTTTTTCCTGAGATGACGACTACCGTTCTGCTTGAAACGATGGCAGGCAAAGGCTCTGAAATGGGCAAAACCTTTGAGGAATTAAAAGCGATTATTGACGGTACAGAACTTTCGGATAAACTCGGTGTTTGTCTTGATACCTGCCACGTAAGCGACGGCGGATATGATATTGTGAATGATCTTGACGGAGTTTTGGAGCAGTTTGATAAGATTATCGGTATAGACAGACTCAAAGCACTTCATCTTAATGACAGCAAAAATCCGCTCGGCGCGCATAAGGATAGGCACGAGAAAATCGGCGAAGGTTTTATAGGTGTTGATACTTTTGAGAGGATTGTAAATAACAAATATCTTAAAGATTTGCCGATGTTTCTTGAAACGCCGAATGAACTTGACGGCTACGCAAAAGAAATTGCACTTTTGAAGTCGCTTCAGAAGTGATTTTTCAGGTGATTCTATGAATATACTTGTTCTTGATGATGAAAAAGAAATAGCAGACCTTGTAGAATTGTTTCTGATTAATGAAGGCTACAGAGTCTTTAAGTTTTACGAGTCAGAGCCTGCAATGCAGTGCATAGAAAGCACGCATCTTGATATGGCACTGCTTGATGTTATGCTGCCTGATACAGACGGCTTTGCAATTCTGCGTAAAATCCGTGAAAAGGGGCTGCGCTTTCCTGTTATTATGCTTACGGCAAGGGTAGAGGACAGAGATAAAATCATAGGTCTTTCAATGGGCGCAGATGACTACATAACAAAGCCCTTTAATCCGCTTGAAATGGTTTCACGTGTTAAAGCACAACTCAGGCGTTATACCTTTTATGATAATCAGCAGAAAAATGACAATGTTTTTGATTATGCAGGTCTTGTCGTGAATAAGGATACACACAAATGCACCCTGTATGAAAAGGAAATTGCGCTGACTCCGATTGAGTTCAATATCCTGTGGCTGCTTTGCGAAAATGCTGATAAGGTAGTTTCTGCCGAGGATATTTTTCAGCAGGTGTGGGGTGAAAAATATCTTGATTGCAGCAATACGGTTATGGTGCATATCCGCAGAATCAGGGAAAAGATGAATGAACCGTCACGCAACCCTAAGTTTATAAAAACAGTTTGGGGGGTAGGCTATAAAATTGAAACGAAGTAAAAAACAGGGTACTGTAAGGGGCAGACTTGCTCTGCAGTATGTTATAACGCTGATATTGTTTTCGGTTTTATATATTTTTATCGGCACTTTTCTCAGATATGTTGTTTTTGACAGTCTTATCTCTTATATCGGCATAAATATGATGCTTTCAACCTCTTATATTAACTGCCTGCATGCACTCAATGAGCATAATGTGTTTTCTCTTATTGCATATTTTATGTTCATTATGGTGATTAATTTTGCCTTTTTTGTTAAGGCGTCACGCCTGCCCGACAGAATATATAATTCATTATCGGGTATTATTAATGATGATTATACTGCGCCGTCACTTCCCCGTGAAATCAGAAAGGTTCACAGAAAAACAGAGGAAGAAATCAAAAGCGCACTGAAATACAGAGATTATCTTGCCAAAGAGTCCGAACAGCGCAAAAATGATTTGGTGGTTTATCTTGCCCACGATTTAAAAACGCCGCTTACTTCAATTATCGGCTATCTCACTTTGCTTGAGGAAGCGCCTGAACTGCCTGCCGAGTACCGTGCAAAATATATGGGCATAACGCTTGATAAAGCATACAGGCTTGAGCAATTAATTAATGAATTTTTTGATATTACAAGGTTTAATCTGCAAAATATTACACTTGAGGAAAATCATATTGACCTCGGTATTATGCTCAGTCAGATTGCAGATGAATTTTATCCTGTTCTCGGTGAAAAAAATCTGCTTTGCAGGCTTGATGTTCAAAGCGGACTGAATATTACGGGTGATGCTGATAAACTTTCACGTGTGTTTGATAATCTTATGCGCAATGCCGTAAATTACAGTTATCCGAATACCGAAATTACGATTTCGGCATATCGTGAAAATGACAGGACAGTTGTTGTTTTCAAAAATAAGGGCGATAAGATTTCCGAGCAGAAACTCGGTATGATTTTTGAAAAATTCTTCCGTGCCGATGATGCACGCCGCAGTGCAACAGGCGGTGCAGGGCTTGGACTAGCCATTGCAAAGCAGATTGTTGAACTGCACGGCGGAACGATTTCTGCCGAAAGCAATTTCGATTTTACGGCGTTTACTGTTGTGCTTTAAGCAATAGAAAGTTAAACCTTATTTTGTTTGGATTTATCTTACTTGCTTAAGAAAATCTTAATAAATACTAAAGTAAATATTAAAGCAAAAAAATCCTCCGTTCAGTATAATTTAGTTACTGAGGAGGATTTTGTTATGAATAAAAATAAAAGCGGCAGTAAAATTTGGAGTTGGGTAATATTTTCTGCTATGATGTTCGTTATAGTTATTATAGGTATTTCCGTTTTCACCGTCAAAAATGATGACGGCGATATTATCGAGCAAAAGACGACGGTTGTGCAGAAAAAAGAAACAATGGGCAGGTACAGGGCTGAAAAAATCATTCGTGAATATGCCGATAAAAACGGAATAGATTTTAACGATTACCCTGCAAGCATTATTGACCTGCTTGCAAGAAACAGTGAAACAGAAGATTTTGTGCTGTCCTACCCAAAGGAAAAGGACAAAAGTCATAAAATCAATATGAAAGAGTATAAAAATTGCAAAGAAGTTCCGCTTTTTATGCAGTGGGACAAGCGCTGGGGCTATATGGAGTACGGCAGTGACGTTGCAGGGCTTACGGCGTGCGGACCTGTCTGCCTGTCTATGGCGGCAGTCTATGTTAAGCAGGATATAAAATATTCGCCCGATTATGTAATTGAATTTGCGATTGATAATGGCTACTGTCTTAAAAACGGCGGCTCGGAGTGGGCGCTGATAAGCAAGGGCGGCGAAAAATTCGGCATGGATGTTACTGAAATTCCGCTCGATAAAAACCGTGTGTTTAAAAATTTAGAGGCAGGCAACCCGATTATCTGTGTTATGGGTCCCGGCGATTTTACCGCAAAAGGTCATTTTATCGTTATGGTCGGCAGTGAAGACGGCAAAATTAAAGTGAATGACCCGAACAGTAAGGCAAATTCCGAAAAACTGTGGAATTATGATGATATTTACAGTCAGATTAAAAATTTGTGGGTGTTGAGGTAAGCGGTACAATGTAGGGGAGGGCTTTTGTAATTAAGAAAAATAGGCTTCCCCTTGAGGGGAAGCTGTCACGTCAGTGACTGATGAGGTGGAAAAATAATTGTTTATGACACCTCATTCACCGCAAGCGGTCCCCCTTTTGCTCAGCCGCAGACGGCAGACCCCTCTGCCACTGCGTGGTATCTCACCTAACAGGGGAGTTCCCTCAAGTGGAAGGCTAACTTAATGACTATTTATTGATAGTCTATTTATAAATCATCTGCGTCCTGAACGGGCGTTTCATATTCATTATTATAAAACGCATCTGCCGTCATACCCGTGTAACTGCCGTTTGTGTCGCTCTGCACCATATCCCTGCTGATATATGATGTCAAATCAATTACCTTTTTGCCGTTGATATTCTTTTGCTTTTTGTTGCTTTTCTTCATAAAAAAATCACCTCGCCATTAGTTTTGGCAAAGGTGCTTTTTTTATACTATTTATTATTCATTGCCTATATTTTTTCAACGTCAATGTCTGCTATTTTATCCATAAACTGCTTAGGAGTTATGATTTCGCCCATTTCAAAAAAATCGTCCATATTTAGGTTGAAATTGTTTACAAAAATCGGCGTTTTTTCATATTCAATATCAATGTGCAGCCGCTTGGCGTCTTCTTTAATCTGGTTTACATCATAATCATTTGCATCGTAATATCTGCATGCCTGAATTTCATTGTTTCTGATATACTGCAAAACAATATTTCGGCTTGATTTTGATATGGAAATGTATGCCTCAATATCTTTTGAAAGCGTCTGCCCCATAGTTATCTGTGCAACGGCCTTGCATGCACCTGAATGCAGAAAAAACTCGTTGATAAAAATTGCCTCAAGTGCGCTTGTATCATCAGGTACAACGATTGCAAGCACATTTTTTGAAAGTCTGCCCGAGTGAATAGATTTTATAAATTCCTTAACATAATGCTGGCTTTCTGCAATCTTTTTTGCATATGAATGGTAAAACGGAATGTTCGGCTGAGTTGAAATGCCGGGCAGA
This sequence comes from Eubacterium sp., assembly GCA_014465955.1. Classification (GTDB taxonomy): domain Bacteria; phylum Bacillota; class Clostridia; order Oscillospirales; family Acutalibacteraceae; genus Eubacterium_R. Next base: position 28,622 of record JACTVT010000015.1, read on the forward strand.
GTGAATGCTTTGAATTCGTCATTCGTTTTGTCATAAACAAGAATATTTGTGTTTGTTATAATAACGGGAATTGTTGTTGCCATATTTTCACTTCCTTAGGGTAATGGTAATAATACGAACCACAGTTTATTGCGGCAGATTTACCCTGCTTTTATATTTTACAATATATTGCGCATTAAATCAATAAATTGGTATAAAATTAAAAAATATAGTGCAATTATAATGATAATATGGTAAAATATCCAAAGGAGGATTAACTTATGAGCAATGATGAAGAACTTGAAGAAATTTTAAAGGAATTCAAAATCGGTAAAAGCGGTGATGAGCCTGCCGATTTCAGTATAAATGATGATGAGAAAGAGCCCGAAAAGGCAGATGATGAAGAATATACGCTTGACGGTGATGTTGATGAGCCTGCCGAAAATACCGAAGGTGCAGATGCAGACGCCAAATTCGGCATTGATGAAGAAACTGCATTTGCTCCCGTTTCCCCTGTAAATGACAGTGTTTATATTTCAGATATGAGTGCAGAAGAATACAGTGAAGAGGATAATACGAATATGAATAATCAGAATAAAAAGAAAATTATAATTGCAATCGTTGCCGTTGTACTTGTTGTTGCAATCGGCGCGGGCATATATTTCGGTTTTATTAAAAAGGATAAAGAGCCTGAAACAACAGTACCGCAGACTACTGTTACAACCACAGCAGCACCTGTTATAATCAGAAATCCGCTTACGGGTGAACCTGATTACAGTGAAACGGCATTAAAGCAAAGACCGATTTCTGTTGTTGTTGAAAATGCAAAGGGTGCAAGACCGCAGTATAATATGGATAAACCGGATATTATTGTTGAAGGTGAAGTTGAAGGCGGCGAAACACGTATGCTCTGGTTCTTTGCCGATTACAATAATCTTCCGGATATGATTGGTCCTAACAGAAGTGCAAGACCGAGTTATGTTCAGTTTTCAAAATTCTTTGATTCGATTTTTGTTCATTACGGCGGCAGTCACAGTAAGGGCGATTATGTAGGCGGTTATGAAACGATTGAAAATGAAAATGTTGATGATATTGACGGAATGAAAGTATCATCCTGCTTTAAGCGCACTAAGGATAAGGTATCGCCTCATAATGCAGTCGTTCTCGGTGATAAATTGATGGAGGCAGTCGAAAGCAAGGGCTACAGAACAGAGGTTGATTCAAGCAGTTTTTCAACGCTCAGTTTCTATGAAAAAGGGCAGACTGTTTCAACCACTCCTTGCGAAGAGGTTAAGGTAAAGATTTCAGACAGAACAAACACGCATACGCTTTCATATGATGCCGCAAACAGTGTTTATACAAATGCGAATGATTACGGTGCACCTGTAAGTTTTACTAACGTACTTGTTATGTTTGCCGAGTCAACTTATATTGATAAGGCTAATTATAAAGGCTCAGGTAAAACAGAAACTTATCTTAATTATACATATTCAAGCGGTACGGGCAGACTTGCCTCATACGGCACAATTACAGATTTCACCTGGAGTGTTGAAAACGGCAAACTTGTGTTTAAAGATACAGCAGGCAAGCCATTAAACCTTAACCCGGGCAAAACATGGATCTGTCTTGCATCATCAAATCATAACGGTAAGGTAGATGTAACACTGCCTGAGGCTGCAACAACAGCACAATAACAGATGCTTCGGGCAATTCGTGAATTGCCCCTACGGTAGTGTAAAGGTGCTCTCTATGTTGTGACCGGCGTCTTCGACGACCCCTACAAGAAGAGAATAACGTATCGTAGGGAGGGGTGGTCTCACCTGTCGTCTCGGTCGGTGCTTCTGCGATGCAGAGGTGTCCACTGGACACCCGCACCCTCACCCCGCCGTAATGTTATCAGAAATACTAATAAAGCCACTGCAAACGGTTTGTTTGCAGTGGCTTTTTTGTGATTTTGTAGGGACAATTCACGAATTGTCCGTTTTTGAATGATTGATTTTTTTGTGTATAAATATTTATTTTAAATTCCTGATAAACTCAAATGCTGTATCCTCGCCCTGTTCGGCAAGGATTGTGAGTGCCTTTTCGAGCAGTGCTTTTGTGTTTTCGTGAATTAAAATTCTGTCTTTAGCACGGGTGAAATATTCGAGCGGGTGGGCGTTTGTGTAGTTTTTACCCTGATATATTTTGCTTGCCGCCACTCTGTCGCAAAACATTTCCTTGAAATATTTTATCGGCATTTCAACAGGCTCCATTTTCTTCGTTTTCGGGTTGTAATCCTGCCAGTATTCATAGTGGTGGCGATTTCTGCCCTTGTGATGCAGCCACGCAGTGGAATAGCCGATATCGTTTCGTTCTGCCTCATTCGGCGAGCGTGTGCCGAGATAATATTTTGCTCCGGGTATAAATTCCGCAGGCGAGTATTTTGATAAATCGTGGCGCAGTCCCTGCCAGAAAATGCCTGCCTTTTTGCAGTGCTTTATCACCATATGCCTGTGGCGTGTTATTGTCTTAAAATGTCCTAATGCGTTTGCCATTGTATCACCGAAAAAAATAAGGTCTGACCTAAGCCAAACCTTATCATAACACTTATTTATATATTTGTCAAAGTTAATCTCTGCCGTAAATATCACGGGTGTAGATTTTTTCTTTAACGTCAAGCAGTTCGTCGCTCATTCTGTTTGCAATGATAACCTGTGACTGCGCCTTGAATTCATCAAGATTATTGACAATTTCATTATCGCAGAACATTTTATCATTAAGCGTAGGCTCAAAAATGATAACTCTTGCGCCTGCCTCTTTGATATTCTGAATAACGCCCTGAATGGAACTCTGCCTGAAATTATCGGAATTTGCTTTCATTGTAAGCCTGTAAACACCGATTGTGGCAGGTTTATCCTCACTGTGACCCGATATTTCAAGTACACGTGATGCGATGAATTTCTTTCTCGTGGTGTTTGTATCTACAATTGCCTGCATAAGATTTTCAGGTACGTCAGCGTAGTTAGCAAGTAATTGTTTTGTGTCTTTAGGCAGGCAGTAACCGCCGTAGCCGAATGACGGGTTGTTGTAATGACTGCCGATTCTCGGGTCAAGACCGATACCTTCAATAATCTGCTTTGAATTCAGACCGTGAACTTCCGCATAAGTGTCAAGTTCGTTGAAATAACTTACTCTGAGAGCAAGATAAGTGTTTGCAAAAAGTTTTACTGCCTCAGCCTCTGTTGAGTAGGTGAACAGGGTAGGAATATTTTCTTTAATGGCACCGCCGGCAAGAAGGGAAGCGAATGTATGAGCATTATCTTCCATATCGTTACTGCTGTTTTTAGGCATACCAACTATAATTCTGCTTGGATACAGATTGTCGTAAAGTGCTCTGCCTTCTCTTAAAAATTCGGGGCTGAACAGAATTTTTGCATCCGGATATTTTGCTTTCATTCCTTCTGTAAAACCAACAGGAACAGTAGATTTTACTACCATAACGGCACTTGGGTTGACTTTCATAACCAGTTCAATAACACTTTCAACAGAATTTGTGTTGAAATAATTTTTTTCAGTGTCATAGTCTGTTGGGGTGGAAATGATAACAAAATCGGCATTTCTGTAAGCCGTTTCGGCATCGGTTGTAGCGGTTAAATCAAGTTTCTTTTCAGCAAGGTATTCTTCAATTTCCCTGTCTGCAATAGGGGATTTGCCGCTGTTTATAAGTTCAACTTTGCTCTCAATAATATCAACTGCAAAAACTTTGTTGTTCTGCGCAAGAAGAATTGAGTTTGAAAGGCCTACATAGCCTGTGCCGGCAACTGCGATAGTATAGTTTTTCTGCATTTTTACACCTTTATTTTTCTTTTATTTCTTTTTGAATTTATCAAAAAATCCTTCTTTGCCGTTATTTTTCGGCGGTGTGTAACTTTTGTCAAAATTCATAAGAATTTCTTTCTGTTCTTTGCTGAGAGATTTAGGAATGTCAACAACGATTTTAACAAATTCGTCACCTCTGCCGATGGAGTTCAGCCTGTCAATTCCTTTGCCTTTCAGTTTAAATACTTCACCCGGCTGTGTGCCTGCGGGCATTGTGTATTTAACATTTCCGTCAAGTGTCGGTACCTGAAGTTCGGCGCCGAGTGTTGCCTCAACAAATGAAACGTGTTTTTCGTACCAGATATTAAATCCGTCACGCTCAAAATAAGCATGCGGCTTAATATTGATAACAACCTTTAAGTCGCCGCTCGGTCCGCCGTTGATACCGCTGTCGCCGTAGCCGCGCATATTAACAACCTGACCATGGTCAATACCTGCAGGAATGTTTACATCAAGTTTGTTTTTACGCCTTACCTTGCCCTTGCCGCCGCATTTCTGGCAAGGTGTTTCAATAATCTGACCCTTGCCGCCGCAGGCACTGCAGGTTCTTTGTGTATTTATAACGCCAAAAGCAGTTCTGCTCTGAACGTTAACAACGCCTCTGCCGCCGCACTGTGAGCAGGTTTTGGGTGATGTGCCCTTTGCTGCGCCTGTACCGCCGCATTCGTTACAGTTTTCAATCCTCGGCACTTCAATAGTCTTTTTACAGCCCTTTGCCGATTCTTCAAGTGTAAGCGTAATGCTGATTTGTATGTCTCTGCCTCTTTGCGGCGCATTCGGGTTTCGTCCGCCGAAACCTCCGCCGCCACCGCCGAAGAATGAGGAAAATATATCGCCGAGATCAATGTCGCCGTCAAAGCCGAAACCTCCGCCGTAGCCTCCTGCACCGCCTGCGCCGTAATTAGGGTCAACGCCTGCAAAGCCGAACTGGTCGTAGCGTGCTTTTTTCTGCGGGTCTGAAAGCACCTCGTAAGCCTCGTTGCATTCCTTGAACTTTTCCTCTGCCGCTTTATCATCGGGGTGTAAATCGGGGTGATATTTTTTGGCAGTTTTTCTGTATGCTTTTTTTATTTCATCTTCCGAAGCACCCTTTGAAACACCGAGCACCTCGTAATAGTCTCTTTTATCTTCAGGCATATTTTGTTTGCCTCCGCTTTGTAGTATATAGGATTTTTGTTAATACGTCAAGTCGGTCGATCGTTATTGTTCGCCGTTTATTGTTATATTCTAAATCGGGCGGATACTATTCGCCCCTATGAGTGGTGTATATATGTTCTTATAATAACTGTATGGCGGGGTGAAGGCACCCCGCCGTTGGTTATCAAATTGTTTTGATTTTATCAGTTATCGTCAACCTCTGTGTAGTCTGCATCTGTGTAATCAGTGCCTGCATCACCTGTCGGGGCACCCTGTGATGGGTCTGCGCCCTGTGCCTGCTGTGCTGCCTGATACATCTTCTGAGATACTTCGTAGAACTTGTTCTGAAGATCTTCCTGTGCAGATTTGATAGCGTCAAGATTGTCGCCCTTAAGAGCCTCTTTCAGTGTAGCAGTCTTTGTTTCAAGTGCAGTCTTATCGTCAGCGCTGAACTTGTCGCCGTTTTCCGAAATCAATGTTTCGGTCTGGTAAACCATCTGCTCTGCATTGTTTTTAAGGTCTACTGCTTCACGTTTTTTCTTATCTTCGTCAGCATATTGCTCAGCCTCTTTAACAGCCTTGTCAATATCTTCCTTGCTCATATTTGATGATGCTGTAATGCTGATGTTCTGCTCCTTGCCTGTGCCGAGGTCTTTAGCAGAAACATGAACGATACCGTTTGCATCAATATCAAATGTTACTTCAATCTGCGGCACACCTCTTCTTGCAGGAAGAATACCGTCAAGATGGAACATACCGAGAGTTTTGTTATCCTTAGCAAATTCTCTTTCGCCCTGAAGAACGTGAACCTCAACAGAGGTCTGATTGTCTGCAGCAGTTGAGAAAATCTGTGATTTCTTTGTAGGAATTGTTGTGTTTCTCTCAATGATAACTGTGTTTACACCGCCCATTGTTTCAATACCGAGTGAAAGCGGAGTAACGTCAAGAAGGAGGAGACCTTTAACGTCGCCGCCGAGAACGCCGCCCTGAAGCGCAGCACCCATAGCAACACATTCATCAGGGTTGATACCCTTGAAAGGCTCTTTGCCGCTGAACTTCTGAATTGCTTCCTGAACGGCAGGAATACGTGTTGAACCGCCGACGAGGAGAACTTTGTCAATTTCACTCATTGTCAGTCCGCTGTCCTGCATAGCCTGGCGGACAGGGCCCATGGTAGCCTCAACAAGGTCTGCGGTCATCTGGTTGAACTGTGCTCTTGTAAGTGTAAGTTCAAGGTGCTTAGGGCCTGTTGCATCTGCTGTGATGAAAGGCAGAGAAATCTGTGCAGTTGTCATACCCGAAAGGTCGATTTTAGCCTTTTCTGCTGCTTCGTTAACTCTCTGCATAGCCATTTTATCGTTTGTAAGGTCAATGCCGCTTGTCTTTTTGAATTCAGCAACGATCCAGTCCATAATCTTTTTATCAAAGTCGTCGCCGCCGAGTCTGTTGTTACCTGCTGTTGCAAGAACTTCCTGAACACCGTCGCCCATTTCAATGATTGATACATCAAATGTGCCGCCGCCGAGGTCATAAACCATAACTTTCTGGTCGTCTTCCTTGTCGATTCCGAAAGCGAGTGCAGCAGCAGTAGGCTCGTTAATAATTCTCTTAACTTCAAGTCCTGCAATTTTACCTGCGTCTTTTGTAGCCTGACGCTGAGCATCTGTGAAGTAAGCAGGAACTGTGATAACTGCTTCTGTTACAGTATCGCCGAGGTAACTTTCAGCGTCTGCTTTAAGTTTCTGAAGAATGATAGCAGAAATTTCCTGAGGGGTGTAATTTTTACCATCAATGTTTACTTTGTAGTCAGAACCCATATGTCTTTTGATAGAACTGATTGTTTTATCAGGGTTTGTGATAGCCTGGCGCTTTGCAACATTGCCGACCATTCTTTCACCGTCTTTGCTGAATGCAACAACACTCGGAGTTGTTCTTGCACCTTCTGCGTTTGCGATAACAACAGGCTCACCGCCTTCGATAACGCTTACGCAACTGTTTGTTGTACCTAAGTCAATACCAATAATTTTAGCCATAATAATCTATCTCCTTTATTTTTGTTTTAATTTGCTGATTTGACCATAGCAGGTCTTATTATTCTGTCGCCGATTTTGTATCCCTTCTGGAATACATCAACGATTTCGCCGTCTTTAAGATTTTCATCTTCAATGTGCATTACTGCGTTGTGAAGATTCGGGTCGAAGATATCGCCGCTTTCGCCGTAAACTTCAATTCCCAGTTTTTTCAGTGTGCTCATCAGACTTTCAAAAGTCATTTCAACACCTTTTTTCAGTCCGTCAAAATCCTGCTGTTCACTTTGCAGTGCTCTTTCAAGATTGTCGATAACAGGCAGAAGTTCTTTGATTGTATCTGATTTTGCAAAAACGTACGAATCCTGCTTTTCTTTTTCACTTCGTTTGCGGAAGTTTGCATACTCGGCGGTTACACGAAGCAACTGCTCTTTTGTTTCGCCAAGTTCTTTTTCAAGCGGATTCACGTCATCGCATTTTTCAGTGCATTCGGTGTTTTCTGCTTTTTCATCTGTTTCGGGCATTTCTGCCTTAACGTCTTCGGACTTTTTTGCCTTTTCTTTTTTACTCAAATGTTACGCCTCCCTTTTGGAGAAATTGTTTTACTGTTTTCATTATATATTCAACTCTCGGCAGAATGAACGAGTAGTCAATTCTGACCGAGCCTATAATGCCGAGCACAGCCGTCTGGCTGTTGTTGTATGTGAATTTTGCAAGTGCCGTGGCAGTGTTTCTGAGTTCAATGTGTTTATTTTCATCACCGATAAGAAATTCTGCCTCTCTGCCGTATTTTGCATATTCCGTAAACAGTTTTTTCAACTGTTCTTTGTCTGCAAGGAAAGAAAGAAGTCTGTAAACACTGTTGCCGAATTCTTCATGTGATAAAAGATTTGTTTCGCCCTCGGTTACAAGTGCACTTTCATATGCCTCTCTGCAAAGCGAGCAAAGGCTGGTTAAAATCGGCAGCATATCAAATATTCTGTCCTGCAGATAGGGAACTGTGCTTTGAACAAGATTTAGATTTACTTCCGAAAGCAGCGTGCCGATAAAAAATGTTTTCATCGTGTTGTGAAACACTGTTTTGAATTCATCGTCAACCGGGCAGTTGATTCTGCACAGAGAGGATTTTATTTTGCCGCCTACAGTGAGCATAACAAGCATTGCTTTGCCGTTTCCTGCCGGAATGATGTCAACACCCTGAATGCAGTCCAAATCATCTTTTACAGTGCAGTAAAAAGCACAGCAGTGTGTTATATCTGCAAGAAGTGCCGCAGCGTCTTTAAGCAGTCGCTCGGGATCATTTGCATTTACGGAAAGAATTTCATTAATCTTTTCTGCTTCAAACGGTGTAAGTTCAGTGCGTTTCATAAGATGGTCTACGTAATATCTGTAAGACGCTTTGCTCGGAACTCTGCCTCCGCTTGTGTGCATCTGCTCAATAAATCCCATATTGGAAAGGCGAGCCATTTCGTTTCTGATAGTGGCGCTTGATATGCTGTACGGCAAAAGTCCTGCCAATGTTTTTGAACCTACTGCCTCGCCTGTTTTTATATAACTGTCAATAATCAAATTAAGTATTGCAGCCTGGCGTTCGCCTATCAATCTTCCCACCACCTTTTTTTGATGATTAGCACTCTTAATGCTCGAGTGCTAACTACTGTATTTATATTATATCCCAAAACGCATTTTGTCAACACTTTTTTTGAAAATAATTTGTGAACAAATAAAAAAAACACGAGCAAATTATGTTTGCACGTGTTTGTAGGGGAGGGTCTCCGTGCCCTCCCGTTAAAGTATAATAATGTTTTTAATATTTAATATATTTACATAATCGCATTTGCCAGCATTTTACTGTTGATTATGATTTCGGTTTCACTGTCATCGTTAAGCAGAACGCTTGCAAAGGTGCCTGCTGTTTTTGTTTCAGCCGTTTTGTAATATGTTTTTTCCATTTTATACGCAGGCGGAATTTCTTCTTCCTCTTCTTCTTCAAAAGCAGAGTCGCTTGCATAGATATAACCGTAAAATTTCTGACCGAAATGACTTGAGCCGTTTACAAATGTGCAGGTGTCAAAATATGTGCTTCTCCAATGTGACTGTGAAACGGTTACCATATCGCCGTCTATTTCTTCAACAACGGCAACGTGATTGCTCCAGCAGGCAATTGCGCCGAGTTTCGGTTCACTGCCGTATTCATAGTAGCCGTTTCGTTTATTGATGCTGTACCAACTGCCTGCATTGCCTCGTTTAATCAAAGGTTCTTCGCCTGTGATTTCGTAAACTCTGCCAAAGGCATATGCCGTGCAGTTTGGCATACCGTAGCCTGTTTTTGAAAACACGTTAAGTTCTCTGTTATAGTAAGAATTGCTTCTGCTCGGTGCAGTAAGCCTTGGCTCAAATTCGCCTGCAATAACAGATGTAGGGAATACAGATATGATAATCAAAAGTGTTATCAATGCAAGCACGGTTGATTTTAATGCTTTTTTCATTTGTTTTACCTCCTTGACTGCATTTGCAGTCGGGTGTGGATGGGTTCAGTAAAAAACCTTTATCAACAACGACAAACATTGTAACACATTTGTAACCTTTATATCTATGTGAATTTTTAACAAGCATTATGGCGTATATTTTTTAAAAATATACAAAATAAACGAAAAAATACATTTTCTATTGACTTTTTAACTTACAAATTTAAAAATCCGTAAAGTTTTGAAAATTTTCGCCTTTAATTTTTTGTAATAATTTCTTAATCTTTGTAATTTTTTATGTTATCTTTACTTTTTCGGCACATAATATTAATGATTTTAAGAAAGGAAGGTACAATTTTATGCCTGATTTATTTAATTTAACGCCTGAAATGAATTCATATTTTAATTCACTTCCGGAAAATTTAAAGTCCACAATTATTATGAGCGGGGCTAAAATCAACAGCCTTGAGGATTTAAAGCAGGTTGCAAAGGAGTTTTCGCAGGGTGAGCAAACAGAACAAATCACTGAAATTCAATAAGGCTGTCAGCAGTCCTGAGGGCAGTTATAAAAAGAAATACCGTTTAAATCCGTCTATAACAAACAAATATGCGGTAAATGTCAGCAATCCCACCGTTCAGCCTGATGCACGAACTGAAATGGGTATTCCGATTCCCGATGATATAAATGTTGAATATTCAAAGGAATACGAAGAAGAAAATAAACTATAAACGAAAGAGCCTACCGTGCAGACGGCAGGCTCTTTGCAATTATACATAATTATAATTATAAATGGAAAATAAGGTCGTCGCTCTTTTTGTGGAAAATCAGAATGCCGATAAATAATGTTCCGAATGCCCACAGAAGTGAGTACAGCAGCATATTTGTATCCATTGGTCTTGAATACAGAACACAGTCTCTAAACAGTTCAATCATTGAATAAAGCGGAATAATTTCAATGATTTTGTGTGTCCATCCCGTGGTTATTGTGTCAATATGATAAATAATCGGCACACAGTAGAAAAGCAGTGTGCAGAAGACATCCCATATATATTCAATATCTCTGAAATAAACCTGGAGCACGGATAAAATCAAGCCTACGCCCGTAACAAAAATAAGCAGAATTGCTATTGGTACAAAAAACAGCAGTGCATACCAACTTATTTCCAAATCTGCACCGCCGCGCAGCCCTGTGCATTTAAAGAATATCCATACACAGATATAACACAGAATTGAGATTAAAAATGTTACGAAGTTTGAAAGTATTCCCGAAAGAGGGTACATATATTTCGGCACGTAAACCTTTTTAATAATCGGAGCGTTGCTTCTGAAGGATGTCAGCGCACGTTTTGTAGACTGTGTAAAGAATTCAAAAAGCAGTCTGCCCGTAAACAGATAAACGGGGTAGCACGTTATGTTTGCCCTGTCTGCGCCGAAAATACCGCCGAATACAACTGTTAAAACAATCATTGTTAAAAGGGGCTGAATAAAACTCCACAGAATTCCGAGCCACGAATCACGGTATTTCAGTTTAACATTTTTTCTTGTAAGTTCCGAAAGCAGATTTTTATATTTACCAAACATCTCTATGAAATGAGACGCTTCTTTTTTTGCAGAATCAGCCATTTTACGACTCCTGAAATTTAATTGAATTGGAATTACCAAATAAAGCCTTGTAATTATAACATATTAATTCTGATTTTTCAATATTTAATATTGTCGGCATTGTCTGATGATTTCAGAAGCAATTTTTGCAGGGCTTTCATTGCCGTTTACTATTATGTCTGCTGCAGCAATGTATTTTTCTCTTCGTTCATCATAAAGTTTTTTTGCATTTTCTCTGTTTTTGAAAAGCGGTCGGGTAGCGCCGTCGCCGACCCTTTTGCATATTGTGTCAAAATCGGCGTCAAGAAAAACAACCGTTGCACCTTTTTTGATTGCGTCAACATTACGCTGAAAGGTCATTGCGCCGCCGCCTGTTGATATAATTGTATCCTTCATTTCGGCAGCCTTTTTGCACATTTCAAATTCAAGTTCTCTGAAAAAATCCTCGCCCTTATCGGCAAAAATCTGCGAAATTGTGACTTTTTGTTCTTTTTCAATAAGTTCGTCTGTGTCAACAAGTTTTCTTCCTGTGGCTTTGGCAATCTCCCTGCCTATGCAGGTTTTGCCGCAGCCCATAAAACCGCAAAGTGCAATATTCATTATTTGTTCAGTTCCTTTTTTGTGATTTCTATAACTCTTTCAATATCTTCAAATGTGAAATCGGCGTCAAACCATATTTCTTCGGCAACTGCTGCCTGCCACACAAGCATCGGCAGTCCGTTTGAATACTTTAATCCTGCTTTTTTTGCATACTTAATAAATAATGTTTCTTCGGGATTGTAAACTGCGTCAAAAACAGCCTTTGATTTTGCAATTATTTCTTTGCTCAGAACACAGGTGTTTACATTCGGGTGCATACCGAGCGGCGTGCCGTTTATAATAAGGTCATAGCCGTCTGAAACTTCGCTTAACTTTATTACTTCGGCATTTTTGCCGAGTTTTTCTTTGATTTCATCTTTAATTTTATAGCCTGCCGCAAGGTCATCATCTCTTACGGCGATAGTTAAGTTGCAGTCTGCCAGCGCACATTCAAATGCAAACATTCTTGCTACGCCGCCTGCACCGCATACAAGTGTGCTGCCTTTAAGTTTAATATCTGCCATTTCAAGCGCTCTTAAAAATCCGAAACAGTCTGTATTATATCCGGTGATTTCTTTGCCGACTTTAACGGTGTTTACTGCACCGAATAACTCGGCGCGTTTATTTACCTTGTCCAGAAAAGGAATAATGCTGATTTTATGCGGAATGGTTACGTTGAAGCCGTCAAACTTTTTTAATTCTTCAAATTTGTCTGCAAGATTTTCGGGCGCAATTTCAATTAATTCGTAACTGCCCTCAATTCCTGCGGTTTTCATCAATTCTTTATGTATTACAGGTGACATAGAGTGTCCAAGCGGATAGCCTATAAGTGCAAAAGTTTTCATTTTTTCACCTCATCATATTGACAACTTAAAATAAATTTTATAATATGATAGCATAATATAGAAAGATACGCAAGAGAAAGACGGTTGATTTGTCTGCCTTTTGCATTTTCAGTTGTTTAGGAGTGTATTATTATGGTATTTGAAAAAATTGTTGATATTTTAGCAGAACAGCTTGATATTGAAAACAAAAACAATATTACAATGGACAGTGAACTTGTTGATGATCTCGGTGCAGACAGCCTTGATTCCATTGATATTGTAATGAGCGTTGAAGATGAATTCGGAATTGAAGTACCGGATGAGGTTATTGAGAATATAAAAACTGTTGCAGATATAGTGGACTATATTGAAAGCCGTATATAACCGAAACAATATTGAATGAAAACTTAATAAAAAATTCACATTGTTATTATTTTGGCAATTGACATATTAATGTAAAAATATTAGAATAGAAAGAGTAAGTATTATACTTACTCTTTTAATTTTGGGCAGGTTAGGTTTACTATTCATTGCCTTGGGGTAAAAATCGGAGGAACTTTTTATGTCAGAAAAATATGTAATGGCCTTGGATCAGGGAACTACAAGTTCACGAGTAATTATTTTTAACAAAAAGGGCGAAATTGTTTCAAAAGCACAAACTGAATTTGAACAGTATTATCCGCAGAACGGCTGGGTTGAGCACGACCCGAATGAAATTCTGTTTTCCGAGATGCAGGCAATCCTTAATGTTTTAAGACAGGGGAAGGTTGATGCTAAGGATATTGCGGGAATCGGTATTACAAATCAGCGTGAAACCACAATCGTTTGGGATAAAGAAACGGGAAAGCCTATTTATAATGCTATTGTGTGGCAGTGCAGGCGTACTGCCGAATACTGCGAAGAATTAAAGGCAGAGGGCCTCGGCGACTATGTTAAAGAGACTACAGGTCTTTTGATAGACGCTTATTTCTCTGCAACCAAAATTAAGTGGATTCTTGATAATGTTGAAGGTGCAAGGGAAAGAGCGGAAAAAGGCGAACTTCTTTTCGGCACGGTTGATACTTGGCTGATATGGAATTTAACCTGCGGCGAGGTTCATGTTACAGATTACAGCAATGCCTGCCGAACAATGCTTTTTGATATTGATAAACTTCAGTGGGATCCGTATCTTTGTGAAAAACTCGATATACCTATGTGTATGCTGCCTGAGGTTAAGCCGTCAAGTTGTATTTACGGCAAGTGCCATAAATTTCCGGGTATGGAGGAAATTGCAGGCATTCCGATTGCAGGCGCTATCGGTGACCAGCCCGGTGCACTCTTCGGCCAGGGCTGTTTTGACGAGGGTCAGGCAAAAAATACTTATGGCACAGGCTGTTTCCTGCTTATGAACACGGGCGGCAAGCGTATTAATTCAAAATCAAATCTTCTCACGGGTATTGCGTGGGGAGTAGACGGTAAAATTACATATGATTTAGAGGGTTCGGCATTTAATGCAGGTTCTGTTATCAAATGGCTGCGCGATGAACTTGAATTGATTAAGAATGCTGCCGAATGTGATGAATTTGCCGAACAGGTTGATGATTCAAACGGACTTTATTTTGTACCTGCATTCACGGGTCTCGGTGCTCCGTATTGGGATATGTATGCAAGAGGCTGCATGATTGGGTTAACAAGAGGTGTTAATAAAAAGCATATCTGCCGTGCAGTGCTTGAAAGCATTACATTTCAGATGACCGATCTTCTTGAGGCTATGATGAATGACAGTGGAATTTTGCTTAAAGATTTAAGAGTTGACGGCGGCGCATCGATTTCTGATATTATGATGCAGATTCAGGCTGATATGACAGGTGTTAAAGTAAACCGCCCAGTAAATCGTGAGGCAACTGCTCTCGGTGCGGCTTATCTTGCAGGTCTTGCAACAGGCGTGTGGAAGGATATGGCTGAAATCGAGGAAAACAGGCAGGTAGACAGGATTTTCGTGCCGTCTATGGAAGAGGGCAAACGCAACGAAATGTATTCAAACTGGAAGCGTGCCGTTGAACGTTCAAGAAACTGGGAAAGATAAAATGGCTATTATGCCTCCCTTGTTAAAGAAAGATTCCCCTATTAGGGGAAATGTCAACATAGTTGACAAAAGGGTAGCGTAGCGGGGGGACCGCCGCCGGCGGTGGAGGGATTTAATTAATATAATCCCCCTGTCACGGTGTGACATCCCCCTTTGACAAGGGGGATTTAAAATGTAAATATTTTTATGGAGGACAAAACTATGGGAAAAGTAATATGCCCCTGGGGGCTGATTACGGACTTTGTTACGGATGCATTTGTCGGCTACGGCATTCCGAGAGAGGATGCCGAAATCTGCACGGATGTTCTGCTTGAGTCGGATAAGCGCGGTATTGAAAGCCACGGCTGCAACAGATTCAAGCCGATTTATCTTGACAGAATTAAAGCAGGAATCCAGAATCCCGTAACAAATTTTGAAATCATTAAGGAAACCGAAACAACCGCAGTTGTTGACGGTCACAACGGTATGGGTCAGGTTATCGGCCATAAGGCTATGCAGATGGCGATTGATAAGGCAAAGAAATACGGTCTCGGTATGGTTGCCGTTCGTAATTCCTGCCATTACGGCATTGCAGGTTATTATGCAACACAGGCAACAGAGCAGGGCTGTATCTGCTTTACGGGCACAAATGCACGTCCGTCTGTTGCACCTACTTTCGGTGTTGAGGGTATGTTCGGCACAAATCCGCTCACAGTCGGCATTCCGAGTGATGAGAAGTTTGATTTTGTTATCGACTGTGCAACTTCAATCACACAAAATGGTAAAATTGAGTATTATGCAAGAATCGGTGAAGATGTTCACCCTGGAACGGTAATCGGTCTTGACGGTCAGCCTGTTGAGGGTGACTCGGGCGTTGCTCTCAAAAAGATTCGTTCGGGCGAGGCTGCTCTTACGACTCTCGGCGGTATCGGCGAGGCTCTCGGCGGATATAAGGGCTACGGCTACGCTATGATTATCGAACTTCTTTCAGCAGTTTTGCAGGACGGCAGTTATGGCAAAGACCTTGACGGCAAAGACGAAAACGGCAATATCAGACCGTATCATCTCGGTCATTTCTTTATTGCTATTGATACAAATCATTTCCTTGGCGAAGAACTTGTAAGAAGCAAGGCAGGCGAAATTCTTCGTTCAATCCGTGCATCTAAGAAAGAGCCGGGTGCAGACAGAATTTATACAGCAGGCGAAAAGGAATATGATATCTGGCAGAGCCGTAAGACAAGCGGTGTGCCGATTAATGAGTCTGTTCAGGGCGAAATCTGCGCAGTTCGTGATGAACTCGGACTTGATTATACATTCCCGTGGGAGGATAATTATACCCCGTATCCCGAAAAGGATATTAAAGCACATATTGAAAGATAAAATTGCTAATGGGTCATCCATGTGGATTTGCAATAACGCTATCGTAGGGGACGATGACCTCATCGTCCCGTAATAATATTAATTGTATTGGCGGATATCATCCGCCCGAAAAATATAACAAACAAATAGGAGAACAATTATGGACTATCGTAAAGAATCATTAAAACTTCATGGGCAGTGGAAAGGCAAAGTTGAAGTTGTGGCAAGAGCAAAGGTAAATGATAAAGACGCTCT
Source organism: Eubacterium sp. (assembly GCA_014465955.1). Taxonomy (GTDB): domain Bacteria; phylum Bacillota; class Clostridia; order Oscillospirales; family Acutalibacteraceae; genus Eubacterium_R. Next base: position 44,758 of record JACTVT010000015.1, read on the forward strand.
TTCGCTTGCTTACACCCCGGGTGTTGCAGAGCCCTGCCTTGAAATTCAGAAAGATTACAATAAAAGTTGGGAATTAACACGCCGCTGGAATATGGTTGCCGTTATTACAGACGGTACTGCCGTGCTCGGTCTCGGCGATATCGGCCCTGAGGCAGGTATGCCTGTTATGGAGGGCAAGTGCGTTCTGTTTAAAGAATTCGGCGATGTTGATGCATTCCCGCTTTGCGTAAGAACGAAAAATGTAGATGAATTTGTTGAAACCGTTTACAATATCAGCGGCTCATTCGGCGGTATCAATCTTGAGGATATTTCTGCACCGAGATGCTTTGAAATTGAAGAAAAATTAAAGCAGAGATGTGATATCCCGATTTTCCACGATGATCAGCACGGCACTGCCGTTGTTGTTTCAGCCGCTCTTATCAATGCAACAAAACTTACAGGCAAGCAGCTCGGCGAGTGCAAGGCTGTTATCAACGGCTCAGGCGCAGCAGGCATTGCTATTGCAAAACTTCTTATGACACTCGGTCTTAAAGACGTTATCCTTTGCGACAGAACAGGCGCAATTTACGAGGGCAGAGAAAATCTTAATGCATCAAAAGAGGCTATCGCAAAGGTTACAAACAGAGGTATGACAAAGGGCAGCCTTAAAGATGCAGTTGTTGGCACAGATGTGTTTATCGGTGTTTCTGCACCGGGTGTTTTAACTCAGGATATGATTAAGACTATGAATACAGACCCGATTGTACTTGCTATGGCAAATCCGACTCCTGAAATTATGCCTGATGAGGCAAAGGCAGCAGGCGCTAAAATCGTCGGCACAGGCAGATCGGACTTCCCGAATCAGATTAACAACGTTGTTGCATTTCCGGGCATTTTCCGCGGTGCGCTTGATGTTCGTGCAAGCGCAATTACGGAAAATATGAAAATTGCCGCCGCATATGCAATCGCATCACTTGTTGATGATAAGGACCTTAATGCAGATTACATTCTTCCGTATGCATTTGATGAAAGAATTAAAGACACGGTCGCATCAGCAGTTGCAGAGGCAGCCAAAAAGGACGGCGTAGCAAGAATTTAACGTAAGTTTGTTGACTTTTTACTATGCGTATTTTATAATACCGTTAATTTAATAAGACGCTGCCACCGGGTAGCAAAAATGCAAATAAGCATTCACATACTTGCCGTTAGGTCTTTGAAGGTAAGTATATGAATGCTTTTCTTTTTGGAGGTCGTATGAAAATTTGCAGTAAATTAAATAAAACCGAATTTGCAATTTGGCTTTTGTCGGTTGTAACGATTGCCGTTTCGTTTTTGCTTGTGAGTGAAAAGGATTATTTAACGCTAACGGCGTCGCTTATCGGTGCAACTGCATTGATTTTTGTTGCAAAAGGTGAGGTGCTCGGGCAGATTTTAACAGTTGTGTTCAGTATATTTTACGGCGTAATATCGTTTAAATTTCGCTATTTCGGCGAATTGATTACATATGTAGGAATGACTGCGACTATTGCACTTATGAGCGCTGTTACGTGGCTGAAAAATCCTTATAAGAAGGGTGAAAGTGAAGTTAAAATTGCAAAACTCACCAAAGGTAAAATCATTCTGATGATTGTCTTGACGGCGGTTACTACCTTTGTGTTTTATTTTATATTAAGGTATTTTAACACGGCAAATCTGTTTTTCAGCACAGTGTCGGTTGCCACAAGTTTTTCGGCATCGTATTTAATGCTGTTCAGAAGTCCGTATTATGCCGTTGCTTATGCGGCAAATGATGTGGTGCTCATAATTCTCTGGGTGCTTGCATCAGTCACCAATATTAAGTATGTGCCAATGGTAATCTGCTTTGCAATCTTCCTCGTTAATGACCTTTTCGGCTTTATCAGCTGGCAAAAACGCAAAAAGCAGCAGAGAAATACAGTTTAATCACAGTAAAAAATTTCATCAAATGAAACATTCAGTATTTCTTTAATTAATTTAATTTCATCAGGATAAATGTGCCGTTGCCCAACCTCGATTTTGGCAACGGCACTTCTTGTTATATCACAGCCGTTAATCTGAAGTTTAGCCGATAATTGCTCTTGTGTTATTTTTCTGCTTTCACGAATTTTTCTGATATTATTTCCGAATTTCTTTTCGTAATTTATATTCATATTACCACCTGCTTTTGCACTTATATAAGAACAAAACTTCTTGACAATATTTTAGCCTTGTGGTAATATAAAATTGCACCTATATAGGTGCAAAAATGATAAAAAGGAGAATTTTATGAGAAGTAAGATAAATAGAATGATATGCGGGACATGTGAATATTGGGTAGGCGACAGAAAACCGGTATTTGATAAAAACGGTACACCTAAAATTGATATTTATGATAGTAATGGTTTGTGTCAAAATCAAAATAGTAAGTTTGTTGATAAAATAAGAAAAAACACTTTGAATTGCAAATGCTATTCAAAGTGGACAGAAATACTTTAATTAAATTGGAGGATATTATGAGTAAAAGTTTAAAAGTTGTTGTATTGTTTGCTGTAGTAATAATTTTATTATCAGGTTGTTCTGCTAATTCGGATATTAATAATAGTAGTAATTATTCAACAAGTGAATTAGAATTAAAGGAATATAACATATCAGTAAAGTCTAATATTGAGGAATTTGATTTAGGCGATAATTTGAAAGCGAGTATAGATTATACATATGTAAAGGAAGATGAAA